>VRUD01000027.1 GCA_019456305.1 Cytophagales bacterium
GGCTCTTGCCTTATTTTTTTTGCAAAGATAGTTATGTTTAATCCTAAATATTAATTGTTTTTATCGGACAACAGTGATTTTTTTTTAAAATAGCTATTTTTATACTTGAGTCCACTCTAAAAAGTCAATTTTCGCCACAAAAGCACAAAAACACTAAATCCTACTAAAAATTAACTAATTGATTTTCAGGGTTTTGTGGGATTTAGTGCTTTGGTGTTTTAGTGGCATTTTTTCTTTTTTAACTTTTTAGAGTGGACTCATACTTTAAATCTAAAATTCTATTTCACCCTCCTACAAGTTCCCTTAAGTTGTCAATAAAACAAGACCATAGCTCATTCAACTCCTCTAAATTATCCATTTCAGAATAATCTGTAATGCTAATATAAACTGTTTCAGTAATTTCATTTTTTAATAACTCAAGTTCTAAATAATTAGGATCGCTGTTTTGTTTTGTATTTTTAGAAATAAATTGAAATTTCACATACTGATTATGCTTAGATGATACCATTTTTGCAAAATGATCTTCACCATCCCATACAAAGTTATAAATATTATCTTCATCAACACTAACGCCATCAACAAACCATTGTGCTAATCCGTCAGGACTACTAATATAAGGATATAGGATATTCGCAGATGCGTTTATCTCATACTCTTGCTGGAATTTCGTTTTACTCATAGATTTAGCCCCAATTGTAGCGAGGGCGGGATTTGAACCCGCGACCTCAGGGTTATGAATCCTGCGCTCTTACCAACTGAGCTACCTCGCCAACTAGTGTAGCAACAATTTAGTTTTGCAACATTAATTAGTGTCTGTCTATAAAGTAGGGCAATTATGAAAACCGCTAAAGCGGTTATACCTTTTTAGTTCTCATTAACCCCTGACTTAAGTCAGGGGTTAATGAGAAATTAGAACACACTAACCGTTTTAACGGTTTTTTTTAATAATTAACTGACTTTATAGACAGACACTAATTAGTAATAAATAGATTCTTTCGTTATTAATCAACAAATGGTTATATGGCTATATGGTTAAATGGTTTGTGATGAGATTAGAGACGCCCAATTTGGGCGTCTCTAATCTCATAGGTTTAAACTCGCTGCTTAATTGCTGGCAATTTAGTTGCCATAAAACCATATAACCATATAACCATATAACCATTTTTTTCTATTGTACTTTCTCCACAACAGCCTTGAATGTTTCAGGATTGTTCATAGCCAGATCAGCAAGTACTTTCCGGTCAATATCAATATTTGCCTGCTTAAGCTTGCCCATAAACTGTGAATAGGACATTCCATATTCTCGTACCCCGGCATTTATTCTTTGGATCCAAAGTCTTCTAAACATTCTCTTGTTATTTTTTCTATCACGGTATGCGTACAATAGACCTTTTTCTACAGCATTTCTGGCAACGCTATATACATTTTTCCTCCTGCCCCAATAGCCTTTAGCGGCTTTTAATATTTTTTTTCTTCTTAGCTGTGAAGCGACTGCATTTACTGATCTTGGCATAATTCAATTAAAAAATTTGTTAATTTAGATATTAAGCAAAAGTTTCACTCTCTTTTCATCAGACCTGTGCACTAAGGCCGGCATCCCTAATTTCCTTTTCCTTTTAATAGATTTTTTAGTCAGAATATGATTTTTAAAAGCGTGCTTTCTTTTAATTTTACCGGTGCCGGTTAACCTAAAGCGTTTTTTTGCTCCTGAATTTGTTTTTACTTTTGGCATAATTTATTGTATCGGAATTTCATCCCGAGTACTCGGGATAAATGAAATTTATATTCAAACCTATCCTTTGTGCACTTAATGAACAGCTACTGGGCTCTGGTTACTGGGTTCTGGGTTATTAGTAATTCTTTCTGACAGTATTCACTCTACCAGTACCCAGCACCCAGTACCCAGTAACTAACTTATTATTTTTACTTCGCTCAATATTTAGTAATTTCATCCCGAGTACTCGGGATCAACTTATGAAATTATGTTCTTATTTTTTTTGTTTAGGTTCTAATATCATAATCATTCTTCTACCTTCCATCTTTGGCATATATTCAACTTTGGCCTTATCTTCCAAAGCCTGTGCAAATTTTAACAACAATACTTCTCCCTTTTGCTTATAGACTATTGTTCTTCCTGGAAAATGAACGTAGGCTTTAACTTTAGCGCCATGATTTAAAAAATTTATTGCGTGTTTGAGTTTAAAATCAAAATCATGAACATCTGTATTGGGTCCAAACCTGATCTCTTTAATTACTATTTTCTGAGCTTTAGCTCTTAACTCTTTCTGTTTCTTTTTGTACTGGTATTTAAATTTAGTATATTCAATGATCCTGCAAACAGGAGGATTAGCTTTAGGCGCTATTTCTACAAGGTCTAACCCCCTTTCCTTAGCCAGCTCTATTGCGTCCTGTATATTATATACATCCTGCTCAATATCCTCGCCCACAACCCTTACTTCCATGGCTGTTATTTTCCCATTCACCCTGAAGGGTTCTTCCACCCTGCCACGTCTTTTAAACCTTCCTTGAAATTTACCGATTTTTACCTCCTTTTTTTATTAGAAATTAGAAAATAGTATAGAGGAGGCATGTTGAGCGACAGCGAAATCCCGATTCTGTCGGAGCCTCCTCTATACAAAATGCCTCGTTTTTACTCGGGGTCTAACTTTTCTATTACACCAATTGGGCGTAAATATCGTAATATTTTCAAAATATATAAAATTAAATCAATTTTATTTTATCGGAATTTCAATGTTTAAATGAAATTTATATTTCAATCTATTATTTGTGTTCTTAATGAACAGCTACTGGGCTCTGGTTACTGAGTTCTGGATTATTTGCTTTCGGCAGGCAGGTTGGTAATTCTTTCTGACGGTAATCACTACCTTTACCCAGCAACCAGTACCCAGTACCCAGTAACCAGCAATTTTATCATATTTTTTCTTCATCCCGAGTACTCGGGATCAATTTACAACGTTATGTCCTAAACTCCCCCACCTTTGCTTCATCTCTGAACATTTTTTCAAATTCTTCATGGGAAAAGCTGCCTAAGTCCCCTTTTCCATGTCTTCTCACTGCTATTTTTCCTTCCTTCTCTTCTTTTTCACCAACGATTATCATGTAAGGCACTTTTTTTAATTCGGCATCACGAATTTTTTTCCCGATCTTTTCATCCCGGTTATCTATAAAACCCGTGATATCATCTGTTTGTAAATCTGATAAGACCGTTTGAGCATAAACTTCATATTTTTCTGAAATAGGCAATACAGCTACCTGTTCGGGTGAAAGCCAAAGAGGAAAATTTCCCTCACAATGCTCAATTAATACAGCTATAAACCTTTCTAATGACCCAAATGGCGCTCTATGAATCATCACAGGGCGATGTTTCTGATTATCTGACCCTATGTATTCTAACCGGAACCTTTCGGGTAGTTGATAATCAACCTGTATCGTCCCTAATTGCCAGTTTCGGCCCAGTGCATCTTTGACCATAAAATCCAGTTTTGGACCGTAAAATACGGCTTCACCCAATTCAGTGACGGTGGTTAATTTTTTCTCCCGGGCTGCTTCAATAATAGCCCGTTCTGCTTTTTCCCAATCTTCATCTGTTCCAATATATTTTTCTTTTTCCTGTGGATCTCTCAAAGATATCTGGGCAGTATAATCTCTAAAATCAAGGGCGTCAAAAACGTACATGATCAGGTCAATAACTGCTAAAAATTCTTCCTTGACCTGGTCAGGGCGGCAAAAAATATGTGCATCATCAACGGTAAAACCCCGCACACGTGTCAAACCCTGTAATTCCCCACTTTGTTCATAGCGGTAAACGGTGCCAAACTCTGCTAAACGAACAGGAAGGTCTTTATAAGAACGCGGCTTGCTTTTGTAGATTTCGCAGTGATGGGGGCAATTCATAGGCTTTAAAAAAAACTCTTCCCCTTCGCTGGGGGTTGCAATTGGCTGGAAAGAATCCTTGCCATATTTTTCGTAATGCCCTGAAGTTATATAGAGTTCTTTATTTCCAATATGTGGGGTAGTTACAGGCAGATAGCCTGCTCTTTGCTGCGCTTTTTTCAGAAAATCCATCAAACGTTCTCTTAAAACAGTTCCTTTAGGGAGCCACAATGGTAAACCCAATCCTACTTTTTCAGAAAAAGTAAAAAGCTCCAACTCTTTTCCCAGTTTTCGATGGTCACGTTTTTTTGCCTCTTCAATTACTTCCAGGTACGCTGTCAATTCTTTTTGCCTGGGGAAGGTAATGCCATAAATCCTTGTAAGCTGTTTATTGTTTTCATCGCCCCGCCAATAGGCGCCTGCTACATTCATTAATTTAACAGCTTTAATAAATGCTGTATTTGGTATGTGTGGGCCTTTACAAAGGTCTATAAAGTTCCCTTGGGTGTAAAAGGTAATTTCACCATCCTGAAGATCCTTCAGCAGATCTAATTTATACTCATCTCCTTTTTTATTGAAATGATCTACAGCATCTTTTTTAGAAATTTCCTTTCTCAAAAAAACGTTTTTTTGCCTTGCCAGGTCAAGCATTTTACTTTCTATCTTCTGAAAATCTTCAGACGAAAACTCTCTATCGCCAAAATCAACATCATAGTAAAACCCATTTTCAATGGGTGGCCCGATACCGAATTTTATACCAGGATACAGCGCTTCAAGCGTTTCTGCCATTAAATGTGCTGAGGAATGCCAGAATGCAGCTTTACCTCCCTTGTCATCCCAGGTTAACAACTGCACCACAGCATCACTATTGATGGGTCTTGTGGCGTCCAATACTTCTCCATTGACTTTTGCTGCCAGCACGTTTCGGGCAAGTCCTTCACTAATGCCGGAAGCAATATTGAGGCCGGTTGTACCTTTTGGGAACTCTTTTATAGTTCCGTCAGGGAAGGTGATCTTTATTTTTAATTTTTGATTTTCACCCATTGATTGTTGAATCGTTATTCGTTTTCAAAAAGTAAATCCCTACTTAAATAATTTAATGATCAACGTAAAAATCACACTTAATGAGGATAGCGTCACGAGTTACCCGGAAGCAAAAAACTGCTTGAGCGTAGAGAATTCCGCCAACTGGCGGGGCTATTGTGCTACCCCATGCGCTTTGTAGCTTACCGAATAGTATCACTTAAAACCGTTTTAACAGAATCCTGAGATACTTGCACCACCTGCTTAACCACCTTCTTCCTGTATATTTTCCTCTTTAACTTTTTCAGCGCACCCGCTGCATCCTGGTTCAGAGAATCTAAACTAACAGCCATTTCATATTGTGGGATCGCTTCCTTTTTGCGGGCTCTATATTCATAAGTTCGTCCTAACAAATAATAAGCAGAACTCATCTGTTGATTACTCTTTACCCCGCCAGTTGGCGGGGCCCTGCCCCGCCAACTGGCGGGGCCCTGCGCATTTATTGCATTCAAAAAATATATCTCCGCATCATCATAATTTCGTTCATTGAAAGCCAATACGCCCAGATTATAATGAGCCAGATAAAATTCAGGATCAAATTCCAATGCTTTTAAATAACACGCCTTTGAAGTATCCAATTCATTTAAGTATTGAAATGTAACTCCTTTATTATAATACAGGAACGGGTTGGCCGCGTTGTACCTTAAACCGGAGTTAATATACTGCATGGCAATATCGTATTCTTTCCTGGCATTAAATAGTCTTACAAGGTTATTATGCGCTTCAACATATTCAGGGGTTTGCTCAATAGCTGTTTGCAGGTTTGAAATGGCTCTGGCAGTATCTCCGATTTCAGCGTATATCATCCCTTTGTAGAAATAAGCATCAGCATTGAAAGGAGTGATCCTGAGAGCTTTATTCATATAATCAAATGCTTTTTGGTATTGCATGACGATGTAATACATCTCTCCGATCAATATAAAAAGTTCCGGATTTTTTAACTGCAACAATTCTGCTTTTTCCGCTGCTTTCAAACTCAATTTAATTTTATTAATTGCCCTGTATGCTTTAGATTTAATGAAATAATATTTTCCATTTATAGAATCCTTTTCAAGAGCAAATATAATATCATTCAAAGCCAGTGTATCTTCACCCGCTTCCAGGTATAGTTTAGCCCTTTTATAATAAAGCTCAGGGTTTTCGGGGTTATTTTTGATGGCATCGCTTACAGCTAGTAGCTTAGCTTCTGTGGGGTTTGTTTCAAGTTGAACTTCGTGGATACTATTATCACTATCGCTTTTGGAACCACAAGCGTTTAAGAATAAAAAAGTGCCAATTATAAATATATAAAATTTCATGTTTTTTAAAATATTTTATTCACATCATCATCATCAATAATTTTATACGACATTTCATAAAACTCCTTTTTATTGCTGGGGAGATCAACTAATTCTCTAGCCAATTTTTGATTACAAAGTGTTTCATTTCTTTTTCCTATATATTCTTTAAAAGAGGAAAACTCCCAATCTTCCATCCTTTTAACCAAACCAGCTTCCATTGGGTTTTTATGGATGTAGTTGAAACATATAAGGGGATAATACTCATCAGATGACGCATCTAAACATTTTTCTTTTGTTTTTTGCTGAAATAAAGATCCGGTTCTTCTTTCTTGTATATTAATAGCTCTTGTATATGATCTTAATAATACACCTATAGCGTTATTGAGTTTATAGAGCTGGTTATCATCGGATGACTGGTTGGAATCAGGGTTGGCGTCATCCGATGAATAGGTGGATTTTACCCTCCCACATTCATCGGATGACCCCTCGCCTCGTATCATCCAGTCATCAGATGATAGCTTACCCTTTACGCTTAGGCCGTCATCGGATGACTGGTTGGGAAGAGGGTTGGCGTCATCCGATGAATAGGTGGCTTTTCCCTTCACACATTCATCGGATGACCCATCGCCTCGTATCATCCAGTCATCAGATGATTGCCAACTCTTTGTATAAATTAAAAAATGAAAATGATTTGGCATTAAACAATATGCTAATATTTCACAATAATCAAGTAAATATTCTTTAATTTTTCTCAAAAAGAAAAGATAGTTTTCCCTTCCAAAAAATATTTTCTGTTTATTATTACCTATATTGTAAATATGATAAAGTTGTTCTGATTGAAAATACATATTTTTAATATATTGGTTTTGAGGTTTTGATCGATTCTACAAAATTAACAATTACAACCTGAACTGCACCGAAAACCTAATCCCAAAATTATTATCATGAGGATATTTAGTTTTATTATAGTATGTTAAGCGATGAAATGCTTCTACCCTGAACAATCTTAAAATATTTTCAATGCCATAGCTGACCTCAACGTAGGGAATTATAACCCCAGGTATTTTTAGTATTTTAAATTCTTGATCTAGTGTTCCAAATTGTTGATCTTCTTTTGGTATATTATCTTCTCTTACTACGCCTCCAAACAACACATTTGCTGTTGCAATCGCTCTCCATTTTAATTTCTTAAATAAAGGGATTCGATTAAATATCAGCCCGTTAAAATGATGTCTGTAATTTAGCCATACATAACTATCACTGACAAACTCAAAATAATTCATTAAATTAAAGGTCTCCCTGTTATAAAAGGGTGTTTCATTTCCCAGATGCACTGCCAGGAGCGGATAAGGCAGCACTGAAAAAATATGTCCTGCAGTAAGTGAATAGTACGAAATACCAAACTGACCTAACCTAAACTTATCGCTTATATTTAAAGTTACTTTATGATAGTCAAAATCACTAAAAAGAACGTTGCTTATACCCAATGTATATCTAATCGTTAGAATAGGCCATTTTTTAGCTCCAAGGCTAATTCTTTCATTGTCGTTTTGTATAAAAGCCTCATCTTTTGCAAACCTTGATTCAAAGGTCACTTCGGTTGTGACAAAATCATTTATTACCGTATCCCCTCCATTTGGTTCTGGAGTAGGGTATTGAAAATCAAACTGAGGAATAAATGAATAATTTTTGAATGTGATTTTTTCTGTAATACCTTTTACAAATTCACTTTGTATCCATAATTTCTTTTCCTCACTATAAAAAGGCTTACTCAATACGCCATAGTTTGAAAAGGCAAGAAAAAGGTTATTTTCAATTTCATCAGTCAAACCAACCTGCCTGAGGTCATACTTATACCCGAACCCCATTTCGGTACGGGGATTGAAACTTGCAATATATCTTACCTTAGCGTCATATTTCCATTTCCGGTCAAAGGTACCATAGGCAACATATCCTTTAAATATCAATTTTTTGCTGAAATCATAATTTGTTCTGAAACCTATCCGGATCCTTGAATGTTCAATATTATTATAGGTATATAAAAACGCATAAGAACCAAGATCAATCTTGCCAAGTGAGTAATACCCGTTAACGATTATATCTATAATATCAATATAAGTTTTGATCAGTGGCATGTTTCTTAGCGTATCTATCATATCATAAACATTCCTATCTGTTGCTGTAAGTGTATCATGGCGCTGTTCGGCCCAAAATTCATTATCATCCATATTTTGAAGAGCATCTTCGGCTACTACTATCTTATCTTCATAGAATTTTATATCTTTTGGTTCATTAACTTTAAAGTTCCTGTTTGATGTATAAAACTTCGCAAGCATTCCTGCCCAATCATCTTTAACTTCAGCTATATCTATCAAAACACGGTTTTTAACCGGCAGCCATGCACCAGCTTCAGTCTGTTTTAATTCCTGCTGTATCTTAATTTTTTCAATATAATTAAGATTGGCGCTTTTACCAACCGTAACATCAATCCGTTTCAATGCGAAGGAAGTATCTGCAATCCAAATAGTACCCCAGAATGCAAGGTCCTGTGGACGTTTGGGGTTGATCTCTATTTTATAGCACCACTCATTTCCAAGAAACATACTGTCTGCCAACAAATATTGGTAATAAAGTCTCCAGCCATCGGCAATAGGAGAAACAAAATCTTTTTCCAATATACTGAGCCAGTTCTCATAAAAATTATACTGTTGAAATGAAGTACCAATTATTTGTGATACCAAAGTTCCATCATCCAAACCTACCCCGGTAATTTTTGTATGGAGTATATCTTCCCTGGATTTTTTGGGATTATCACGGTAGTGATACTTAGATATTGACTCTGAAACGAAAACCGGTAAAACAGGCCTGCCGTCCTCACCTGCTAATTGCTGAAGACTATCAAAAATTGATGTGATCTTCCGCATGATCTTTTTATTTCGGAATTTATCAGTAATGTTATCAATATCCAATTCAATCTTATTATAACTCTCATATTCATAAGCAGACAGTGATCTTTTATCATTTTTTGATTTGTTTTTAATAACTTTTCTCATGGTTGCAAATGCAGGATTTTCACCTGCAACCACTACTACTTCTTTCAGTTTCAGAGCGGCACTTTCCAATTGAAAATTAATTGGTTTAATGAAACCTACTTTGGAAATTTCCATCTTCCAATCTCTCTTTTCTAACTTCACTGCTTTAACTTTTGTAATATATCCAATATAAGAGGCAACTAATGAATCGGTGGGTTTATCTGTACTCAACCTGTAATACCCTTCAAAATCTGTGGTTGTGCCAATTGTTGTACCCTTAAAATAGACATTCACAAAGGGCAAGCCATCTGCGGTTTGTGCATCAGTGATCCTGCCTTTTACAACTACAATTTTTTGTTGGGCAATAAGCAACTGAGAAAAACATAATAGCATGGCGCAAAGCGCATAGAGCATAGCATCCCGAGTAACCCGGGAGCGAAAAATGCCTGCTTGCCAGGTATAAGCCCTCGTATTGGCAGGTGGGCCTTGAGCGTAGGGAACACCATGCGCTTTACGCCATGCACCCAGCGCTTTTAGAGTAGCTGTTTGCCAAAGTTTTTTAAGCATATTAATTCAATATGGTAATTTGAAAATTTGTGAGGAATCTTTGAAAAACCTGCTTAAACAGAAGAAATTTTTACCACACTTGTGTCCCCCCGAGTACCCGGGAGGACTGATGAAACCACGAATTACACGAATTACACAAATTAAATTAGTGTAATTATTAATTAGTGTAATTAGTGTAATTAGTGGTTTCATTTTCATGGATCTTTCAAATCCTCCTTAAAGTGTGCAATTAATAACATTTTTTTTACTTTTGCCCAATATAAAAACAAGAATTATGAAAAACCTTCTATTTTTTACCTTCTTATTGATTATTTGCCATGAACTGCTTGCACAAAATGACACGTTACCAAAAGTAGGACCCAATCCCTCTACCAGCCCCCCTACCAGCCCCCCTAAATCCCCCCGAAGGGGGGACTTTAGCCCCCCAATTGCCAAAGGCAAAAGCGATGGCAAAGTCCCCCCTTCGGGGGGATTTAGGGGGGCTGACTACTGGAAAAACAGGCCCCCTCATCCAGGCTATTGGCAGCAAGATGTACATTATGAAATCAAAGCGACTATTGATGATAAAAAAGACATTATTGACGCTGCTTACTATAAGCTAACCTATTGGAATAATTCTCCGCATGACCTTGATGAACTCTATTTTCATCTTTACCAGAATACTTTTCAACCTGGCTCTTACTACCATAATCTCTGGCTCAATAATAACAGGGTGCCAATATTTGGCAAAAGGTATGAAGAAAAAGGACTCGGTACAGTTATTGAAAATTTAAAAATAAATCAAATTCCCGTTGAAACTGAACTGGATAATACCATTCTAAAAGTAAAATTAAACCAACCCTTAAAAAGCGGGGATTCCTTAGTCGTAACGATGCAATTCAAAACCTACTTTGACCAGGGGTCTATGCGCAGAAGAATGAAGAGATATTACTTCTTTGGAAATAAGCACTACAACGGGGTGCATTGGTATCCGGCTATCTGTGTTTATGACAGAAAATTTGGCTGGACCACCGATCAACACCTTGACAAGGAATTTTATTCCGATTTTGGGACCTTTGACGTAACATTAACATTTCCCCATGAGTATATTGTAGAAGCAACCGGCATTCTGCAAAATCCCGGGGAAGTTCTACCAGACACATTAATGGAACTATTAGATATTACAAATTTTAAAGATACCCCCTTAAACTCTCCACCTTCAATAGTTATTCCTAAAAAAAATGACAAAATAAAAACCTGGATCTACCACGCAGAAAATGTACATAATTTTGCTTTTACTGCGGATCCTACTTACAGGATTGGTGAAATTGAATGGAAAGGGATCAAGGTAATAGCGCTGGCCCAGGAGCCCCATGCATCAAGATGGCAAAAATCAGCAGAATACGCAGCTAAAGTAATTCAATTATATTCACAGGATTTTGGAATGTATGCCTGGCCCAAGATCATTGTAGCAGATGCCAGAGACGGTATGGAATATCCCATGCTGACTTTAGACGGTGGCTTGTACCCACGGCACAAAAGCCTTTTAGCCCATGAGATCGGACATATGTGGTTTTACGGAATGGTTGGCAACAACGAAACCTATCGTGCCTTTTTAGATGAAGGATTTACGCAATTCTTAACGGTGTGGTGTATGAATAAACTTGAACGGGACACATTACTTCCGCGCCCTCCATCTCTCAAAAATAATTACAGGTATAATCGCCTTTATTACCCCTACCTTAAAAACGTGCACGAAGGCTATGATGAAAAACTTAATACCCATTCTGCTGCATATAATGGTGCATTAAGACACGGAGGTGGATATGGTTTGGTCTATTATAAAACAGGCGTAATGCTCTACAATTTAGTATATGTCCTCGGTGATGAGTTGTTCTTAAAAGCAATGCAGTATTATTTCAATAAATGGAAATTTTGCCACCCATATCCCGAAGATTTCCGCAAAGCAATTATTGACTATACACAAACTGACCTTAACTGGTTCTTTGACCAATGGTTGGAAACCACTAAGTATATTGATTATGCCATTCAAAAAGTTAAAAGAAGTGGCAGTGGCAGTAAAGAAAATAAGGAGAGGTCTGAAGACCCTCCTTTTGTAGAGACGTTGCATGCAACGTCTCTACAAAAGGAACAGAGCTACGAAATTACATTTAAAAGATTGGGTAGAATGCAAATGCCTCTTGATTTTACCGTTACTAATAAAAATGGGTTACAATATAATTATCATATCCCTAATACATGGTTTGTAAAAGAAAGGAACAAGGGACGCCTGCCTGCCGAATCCCAAAAGGCGCAGGCAAGGGGGGCGGGGGATAGTTTAGTAACTATCCTTCCAAAATGGTATGGCTGGGACCGCTTAGCGCCCATTTATACCGCAAAAATAGCCATTGATGGCAAGATCAAAGAAATTGAGATAGACCCCAGGCATTATCTTGCCGACATTGACCTGAGAAACAACAAATGGAACACCACCTTACCCTCCTTGTTCTCCTTGTTAGGGAGAAAAGGGATTTCTACCTGGAAATTTGACAACAGGCTGCCTTCCACCCCACAATGGACAACACAACAAAATTACTGGAGGCCTGATATCTGGTATAACAGCTATGATGGATTCCAGTTTGGATTACACGCTGAAGGAAACTATTTCAATCAAAAAAGTTTTTATTCGGCAAATATATGGTATAATTCAAGATTACTTCAAGGCAATTTTGAAAACAGCATAGAAAATAACAATAATCCTGTTTCATTTAATTTATCCATTAAAGAAAATCTAAACAAATATTGGCGAAATGCCTGGCTTACCCAATATATTAACCACAATGCGGGCTTATTTAGTGCAGGGCTAGGCCTTGAAAAAACATTCAAAAAACAAGACCAATACAATCGTGAATTTTCAAAAATATATATAAAATTCAAATCAATGTTTAGAGCAAAGGATACAGATACGTTATACCTCCTGTATCCATCATATTGGTCTGTAAATTCGCTTAACAATACACTTGATATGGGTTTTCAACGCATATACAGGTATAGAAAAGGGCGTGGTGTATTTAATGCAGGAATTCGAGTTCCATTTATTGGCAGTGATTTCAATTATTCTTATCTTCAGGTTTCCTGTGTGAATTATAATTACCTGGGAAAATTTGAACTAAAAACACGATTCTTTGCCCAATACGGATATGGAGAGCCGCCACGTGAATCTTCGCTATACCTTGCCGGCGCCAATCCTGAAACATTATATAATAACAACTTTACACGTGCAGTTGGTTTTATACCTGCTGAATGGGTGGGCTATGGTACAGATGTAAACCATTTCCAGCATGGAGGAGGTTTGAACCTTCGCGGATATGCCGGATATCTGTCCCCTGACGGTACAAAAGATGCCGTTATCTTAAACTATGTTGGCAAATCAGGGATCAGCGCTAACTTTGAGCTGGATTTTGACAGATTCATAAAATTCAGGCCCAAAAAATTGAGAAAATACTTTCATTTAGATGCATACCTTTTCACTGATATGGGACTTCTAACCTATATAAACAGTAAAGGAAATCAAAAATTGGGCAGCTTTAGAATGGATGCCGGTATAGGCAGCGCGCTAACTATAAAAGCCGGCCGGTTACGTATAAAACCGTTGACAATCAGGTTTGATATGCCCCTCTTCCTGAACAGGACGCCTGCCGTCTCCCCTGAATTTGTAAAATTTAGGTATGTGGTAGGGATCAACAGGGCGTTTTGAAACCACTAATTACACGAATTACACTAATTAAGAATTTCACTAATTTTGAAACCACTAATTACACGAATTACACTAATGAATACACTAACGATGCCATCGCTCGAAAAAACGATGCCATCGCTCAAACTATTATATTTAACGAGATCATTGCTTGAAACGGAGGCAGTATTAGCACATTGATCTTTAAATAAATAAAGCGATGGCATCGTTCAAAGAAATCATTACTTAAAACAACAACAGTATTAATTAATTGATCGTTAACTAATAAAGCGATGGCATCGTTAATTCAACCGTGAAAAAACTGATCATATTCATCATAGCCGTTGTTGCAAGTAGTTTCCTCTTGCAACAACCTGACAACTCAAATCCTCAACTTGACTCCCTCAAAAACGCCTTTGACAATGCAAAGCACGACACCACCAAAGTCCGTCTGCTGGTTGAATTATCAGAAGAATTATATCTTTCTGATCCTGACACAATGATCTCGCTTTGCAAACAGGCACTTGAGATTATCAATAAAAACCTCACTGCCTCCAACAAAGAGGAAAATGCATCTTTTTTAAAAACCAAAGCAGCAGCCCTTAACAACATCGGTTC
Organism: Cytophagales bacterium; assembly: GCA_019456305.1. Classification (NCBI taxonomy): domain Bacteria; kingdom Pseudomonadati; phylum Bacteroidota; class Cytophagia; order Cytophagales; species Cytophagales bacterium. The sequence goes on from VRUD01000027.1 coordinate 14,190, forward strand.
TATTTACAATTTACAGGGCAACCCTGACAAGGCACTGGAATATTTCCTGCAAAGCTTAGAGATAAAAAAAGAGATCAATGTGGAACATCCCGAAGAAAGCGGGAACAAACAAGGCATCGCCATCTCATTAAATAACATAGGCGTTATCTATCGCAACCAGGGCAACCCCGACAAGGCGCTGGAATATTACCTGCAAAGCTTAGAGATGCTAAAAGAGATCAATGACAAAGAAGGTATCGCCATCTCATTAAATAACATAGGCCTTATCTATAAAAAGCAGGGTAACCCTGACAAGGCACTGGATTATTACCTGCAAAGCTTAGAGATACAAAAAGAGATCAATGACAAACAAGGTATCGCCTACTCATTAAATAACATAGGCGCTATCTATGACAACCAAGGCAACCCAGACAAGGCGCTGGAATATTTCCTGCAAAGCTTAGAAATAAAAAAAGAGATCAATGACAAACAAGGCATCGCCATGTCATTAAATAACATAGGCTCTATCTATAACAACCAAGGCAACCCTGACAAGGCACTTGATTATTACCTGCAAAGCTTAGAGATACAAAAAGAGATCAACGACAAACAAGGTATCGCCTACTCATTAAATTTCATAGGGCAGATTTATCTTGAACGTAAAGACTATACCGCAGCCACAGACTACTGCACGCGCTCACTCAGAATAGCAGAGGAGCTTGGCTATCCTGAAAACATAATGAGATCTGCCGGAAGCCTGCACAAGATATACAAAGCCATGGCAAAAAAAGCCAAAAAACAGGGCTTGTGGGAGTATGGTGAGCGCTATGCAACGGCAATAGAATACAACGAACTCTACACCCAAATGCGCGATACCGTCCACAACAACGCGATGTCAAAAGCCATTGGCAAGGTAGAAGGTAAGTTTGAGTTTAAAATGGCGCTCAAACAAAGAGAGCAGCGCGAAAAAGAGCAGGAACTAAAGAAAGCCAAAGAAACATCACACAGAAACAACCTGCAAAATGGTGCAATCGCCATCGGTATATTTGTATTACTTACAATAATTATCTTTCTCGGTAATTTTGTAATGCCCGGGTGGCTTGTCAATGCTTTATCGTTTATACCTTTTGTACTGCTGTTTGAGTTCATCACCGAGATCATAGAACCCTATACCGAAGCTTTCACAGGAGATCAGCCCATTTATGAAGTGCTCATCAACACCATGGTGGTATTAGTTATATTTCCCATACAGTACATATTTGAAAAAAAGCTGAGAGGGCGGTTGTACACTGCAAAGAAAAAGCGGGCTGTAGCTCGGATTGGTAATCCGAGAAAGCGGAGTAAGGGGAGTAGTAGTAGCAGTAGCAAAAAGCAAGTCGGTAATTTTAAAGCAAGGATATTAAGAATTATAAAGAAGTTGTTTATATTTCTTATTATCATAAATGCAGGCAGTTTTATCTTTAAGCAGTTGCAATCGCCAACTGACTCTCAATCACAAACTTACCTTCAAAACCCGCAAGGTTTTAAAAACCTTGCGGGTTTGCAAGTAGAGGCAAAATTACTCGCATATCTTTCTCAAAACTCAGCTCCCACCCAGCACCAAGCGCCCAGCACCCAAAACCGAGTCCTCGATTCCCTCAAAAACGCCTTTAGCAATGCAAAGCACGACACCATCCGGGTACAGCTCTACCTTGAACTATCCGATGCCACCTACCTGGCATCTCCCGAAAAATCTACAGAATACGACAAGAAAGCATTAGCCCTTGCCGAAAAAAACATTCCTCGCAGCAAAGGAGCGGTATTGCTCGCCTTTAAAAAAGCAAAAGCAGATGCGCTCAACAACATTGGTTATATTCACGAGGTACAAGGCAACCCAGACAAGGCGCTGGAATATTACCTCCAAAGCCTGGAGATAGACAAAGAAATGAATAACAAACAAGGCATCGCCATCTCATTAAATAACATAGGTATGATCTATAAAAACCAGGGCAACCCTGACAAGGCGCTGGAATATTTCCTGCAAAGCTTAGAGATAAAAAAAGAGATCAATGACAAACAAGGCATCGCCTACTCATTAAATAACATAGGATTTATCTATGACAACCAAGGCAACCCAGACAAGGCGCTGGAATATTACCTGCAAAGCTTAGAAATAAAAAAAGAGATCAATGACAAACAAGGCATAGCCAGATCATTAAATAACATAGGGACTATCTATTTTAATCAAGGTAATTATGATAAAACACTGGAATATCAACTCCAAAGTCTTGAGATAAGAAAAAAGATCAACGACAAACAAGGCATCGCTAACTCATTAAATAACATAGGCCTTATCTATAAAAACCAGGGTAACCCTGACATGGCGCTGGAATATTACCTGCAAAGCCTGGAGATAGGCAAAGAGATCAATGACAAACGAGGCATCGCCTACTCATTAAATAACATAGGACAGTTATATCTTGAACGTAAAGACTATACCGCAGCCACAGACTACTGCACGCGCTCACTCAGAATAGCAGAGGAGCTTGGCTATCCTGAAAACATAATGAGATCTGCCGGAAGCCTGCACAAGATATACAAAGCCATGGCAAAAAAAGCCAAAAAACAGGGCTTGTGGGAGTATGGTGAGCGCTATGCAACAGCTATAGAGTACAACGAACTCTACACACAAATGCGCGATACGGTCCACAACAACGCCATGTCAAAAGCCATTGGCAAGGTAGAAGGTAAGTTTGAGTTCAAAATGGCGCTCAAACAAAGAGAGCAGCGCGAAAAAGAGCAGGAACTAAAGAAAGCCAAAGAAACATCACACAGAAACAACCTGCAAAATGGTGCAATCGCCATCGGTATATTTGTATTACTTACAATAATTATCTTTCTCGGTAATTTTGTAATGCCCGGGTGGCTTGTCAATGCTTTATCGTTTGTACCTTTTGTGCTGTTGTTTGAGTTTATCACCGAACTTATAGAGCCCTATACCGAAGCCTTCACAGGCGATCAGCCCTTATACGAAGTGCTGATCAACACCGCGGTGGTACTAATTATATTTCCCATACAGTATTTCTTTGAAAAGAAGCTGAGGCAGCGGTTGGATAAGGCAAAGAAGAAGCGGGTAGAGAAAGGGAGGAAGAAATAAATAGCACGGATTGCCCGTAGAGACGCCCAATTTGGACGTCTCTACGGGCAATCCGTGTTACCTATTCCTCCTCCCAAATCTTTTTCTTCCTCTTAAAATCCCCCCTGCGAATTGACTGGATCAATGCTATCCATGCAAATGGGTTGAGGAGTGGATTTGCATATCTTGGGTCAAATCTTTGGGTAGAAATCTTGTAGACCTCTTGGTTCATGTAGTTAGTATAATTCATGCTGGCGTCCATCTCAGAGTCATACAGGATCCGTGCGAGCACCTTTTCATCCAGGTTTTTTTGAGCATTTGACTGATTTTCATCATCCAGCTCCAGCGCTAAAAAAGCCTGCTTAAACAATTCTACGGTCGGGTAAGGATATATCTCAACTGTCGGAAGAATGGTGGTATCTATTATTAATTCAATAATGGCCGTATAACTTTGGTTTTTTGCATCATCAGGAATAATGATATGTTGTTTTTTAAAACCTACCGCACTGATAATAATACTGTCGCTAATTAATACAGGCATTGAAAAATATCCATATTCATTGCTGATAGAACCTCTGCCTGAATGCGGGACATAAATATGCACACCCCAAATTCCGTACAAGCTGTCACCGCCAACCACAAGCCCGGAAAACTGAATGATCCTCTCCTTCTCCTGGGCAAATGCACCTGAAAAAATTAAAGATACAGAAAACAGAGCTATATAAAATTGTAACTTTTTCACTTCATAGAAATTAATCAATAACAATGATACAAAATATATTTCCAAATTTCAACCAATTTTAATAAATTTCAAAATTTTTTACCCTAACAAGAGTTGCTTTTCCTGGTTTAATTCAATGATTATAAAACATAAAACAATTTAACAATACAACAATTTATTATATTTGCATATGAGAATCAAACATTTTAATTTATCATCCGGTACTCAAATGTTCAAAGCGCTCAGTGATGAATCAAGGGTCAGGATCTTAAATCTGATACTGAAAAACGGAGAAATGTGTATTTCAGACCTTGAATTGGTACTGGATTTTACACAAACCAAAACGTCACGCCACCTTACTTATTTGAAAAATGCAGGTATATTGACATTCAGGAAAATTGATCAGTGGGCATTTTATTATATCAAAGATGAAGTAACAGACATAATCAACCGGCAATTTAATTATCTTCAAAAAGATACCACATTGACAAATGACCTGGAGACCTACCGGGAGTTATATGAGAATGAACAATTAGGGATTTGTAAGTTAAAGCATGGCGCATAGCGTCATTCTCAATTTACTTAGCAATAATTAATTTGGTACCTAAAAATCTAAATTAAAAAGAAAGAAAAGTTGACCCCGTTAGATATAATCAATAAAAGCAACAAACAAGTAACATATAATGCAACATTTATAAACATTTACCTGATAGTATAAAAATATCTAACGGGGTGAATGTAAATGTTATGATACTTCCTTAATTTAGTTGCCGTAAAAGTAAAAAATTAATAATAATAGGGTCAACCAGCACCCAGTAACCAGCATCCAGTAACTGATAATTTGATGCATGATGTTAATAATGCTTACAATTTAAGTTGTTTTTTTTAATTTAGATTTTTAGGTGGTAGTTTAATCTTGAGATTTATTTATGAACAACTACAAACATATATTTTTCGACCTTGATGATACACTCTGGGATTATGATAAAAATTCACAGGAAACCCTTGAAGAATTATATCAAAATTACAGACTTTATGACTCAGGTGATTTTACAGTGGAAAAATTTATCACTCAATTCAAGGTAAGAAATACAGAATTATGGGAAAAATACAAAAACGGAACTGTAGATGTAGAAATTCTAAGAAAAGATAGATTTGTAGCAACCTTGAATGATCTCGGAATAAAACAAAAAGATCTATGTACAAATATTGCTATTGATTATCTGAAGATATGTCCTAAAAAATCCAACATAATTCGATTTGCTCATGAGGTTTTAGCTTATCTCCAAAAAAAATATCAATTACATATTTTAACCAATGGCTTTGAGGAAACTCAGTGTATGAAGTTAGAACATTCAGGTTTGAAAAAGTATTTTACTAACATTATCACCTCCGAACGGGCTGGTTGTCGAAAGCCCGACAAAAAGATATTTGAATATGCTTTACAAAAGGCTGATGCGATTGCCAAAGAATGTATCATGATTGGTGATGATCATGAAACAGATATATTGGGTGCAAAAGGGGTAGGAATAAAGCAAATATTCTTTAATCCGGAAGTGCGAATAAACAATTATAACCCTACTTATGAAATAAAAGATTTGAGCGAATTATACCGGATTCTTTAACAATTCGGCATTGAAAACGAAATTCAAAAAAAGATTAGAGAGCAGATTATCCCGCTTGAATAGTTTTTTCTTTAATAACCATATTGTATAATTGTAATAACTTATTTTTCGTAATACCTTGTCCTTCCAATTTCATAGTGGCATAAACAGAATCAATAATCATTTTTTTAACAAATGATTGGTTTCTTAATTGCTTATATTTTTCTCTAATTGTCATTAACGCAACAAAATAAATATCTGAAAAGAAATGAGTAGTTTTAGGGAATAATTTTATAAAAGAATTTTGAGCATATAGTTTATATAGTTAGGAACATTTTGTAGTTTTACCGCAAAGAATAACACTAAAAAAATATTATGAAAACAATGAAAATTGATTTACCAAAAAAAATAGTAGTTGCCATGGGAAACTATGTAAAAACAGGTTGGTTTAACAATGAATCAGAAGTAATGCGAGCAGCTTTACAGGAATTTATCAGAAATCATCGTATTGAATTAACGGATAAATTCATGGAAGAAGACATTAAATGGGCATTAGAAATAAAGAAAAACAGGGGAAAATGAAAAATGTGGTATGTGATACGGGCCCTGTTTTACACTTAAAACAGTCAAATTTGTTATGGTTATTGAAAAAAGCAGGGAAAATTTTGATACCCCTTAAAGTTAATGAAGAATTACAATATCTTGATAAATCATGGTTAGATCAAAAGCCTTCCTGGATAATTGTCAATACTTTAATAAAAGAAGACTCTGATGAAGCAAGTCTTTTGTTGAATTCAGGGTTGCTTGATGCTGGAGAATCGGAAGCCGTAATACTTGCAAAACGAGTAAAAGCGTTATGGTTTTTAACGGATGATTCAGCGGCAAGAATATTTGCAAATTCTATAGATTTAGAGGTTCATGGTTCATTAGGCATCGTACTTTGGGGAACTGCAGTTGGACATTTAAATTATAATGAAGCAAGGTCAGCAATTTATCAGCTTGAACGGTCAACATTGTGGATGTCTCAAACTATTATTGACAAAGCATATAAATCTTTAAAAGATATTTTCATTAAATAGAAGAAAATATTATTCCATTATAATAAACAAAAGTAAAGTGAGATTGTTTTTTTTATTCTTTTTAAAATTGTTCCTGTAGTTCTTTTCAGAGGAAGCAACGCAACAACTATTCCACCAGGGATCAAAAGATTAATAGAATTGAAATAAATAGCTGAAAAGAAATGAGTGATTTTGGGTAATAATTTACTAAAAAGTTTCTTTTTACTTTTAACTATAAGTTTGTGGCAAAGCTGAAAAATGGTAGATAAAAATCATCCAAAAAATGGAAAAAGGATTACATTTAAAACTACTTGTAGAATTCAGTGCAGTATTTGACGAAGAACCTAAAGATTTAGAAACATACTTAACTGGTATAAGCCGATCAATGTTATTGAATGTAGCAGCATTCTTTTTAGGCTTTTCAAACAGAAAGTCAAAATATGAAAATTATAAAAATCTATTGGAAACCTTTTTTTGCGCAGAAAACAATTCGATAGCAAATCAAATTTATTTCAAACTTATGAAACTCGAAGATGATAAGAGAAAAGAAATAATTATCATCCAACCTCAAAGCAGTTTGCAATTATTTGAATATTGTTTTGACAATCTTTCCAATGATGAGACACAAAAGAAAGCAGAAGCGGAAGTAAATATTTTTAAAGCATATCTCTATTTAAATGAACAAAATACAACCAAAGAGCAAACTGCATTTATTTCAACAAAGAACCTTCCTCAATGGCTCCGAATTGCAGGGATTTCATTATCGCAATCTTACCCTTATTCGGAATTAATTAATTATGATATAAAGGAAGTATTTGTAGGACAGATAATTAAATCTATATTTCTATTTGAATTCTTAGAAACAAATCCAAAAACTCAACTTCTTCTTGTAAAATTTAATAAACATTTTAATTGTTCTGATTGGAAAGAATATCTAAATAGGTTTTTACCGCTTACTTTTTCTTTAATTAAAGCTGAACAAGAAGCCAACATTGATCTTATCATTACAAGAGATGAAAATTTTAAAGAAAATTGCGAATTTATTGATAAACTAATTGCTCAAGAATCTGATACAATGGTTGACTATGATTTCAAGACAATTAGAAGCAAACCTTTTTATAGAGTTTCAGAAGGTGTGTATAGAATTATATATAGCTTATTCGTTGTAGAAAAAATATTTAAAGGATTGTATTTTATACTGAATGAGATAAACAAAACTTTGCCACTTGCACATAAGATGAATAATTTTAGAGGCATTTATTGTAATGATTTTTCTGAAAAGCAACTTATATACAAACTTCTAAACAGTATTTATGAGAATAGATATATAGAGTTTAGTGGTGAAATAATAAAGCAGCATGGTATTAACGCTGAACCTGATTACTACATTAGAAAAGGCAATTATTTATTCATATTTGAATCTAAAGACATACTTATTAATTCTGTGATAAAAACTTCCTATGATTACAACAAATACGAAAGAGAGTTTAAGAAGAAGCTATATTTTGATGACAATAAAGGAAAAATTGAAAATAAAGCAGTTCTTCAATTGCTTAATAATATAAAGAGAGTATTATCAAAACAATTTTCATTTGACACCAACTATAACGAGGGTTCATTGTATATATATCCAATAATCATTTTACATGACCATCAATTCAATGTAGCAGGCTTAAATGTATTAGTTAATTATTGGTTTCAGGAAGAAATAAATAAATTAAACCAACTGGGGTTTAATACTGATCGTGTACGACCTATCGTCATAATTGATATTGACACATTGATTCTACACCAAGATATTTTAAGAGACCGGACAATAAAACTGGAAAATGTATTAGATAATTATTACAAGTTTATCAAGTTTAATACAAAGAAAAAATATAGAGATGAAGAACATGCTACGGAATATAGAGAAAGAACTGTTGTTTCTTTTTCTCTATTCTTGGCAAACTATGTTTCGAAGAAAAAAATTGGACGAATTCCAAAAATGTTGAAAGAAAAAGTGTTTAGTTTGTTTAGTTAAACGACAAATCAACATTGGCAGATAAAAGCCAAGCCCTAACATGATGTACAAGTAAATTAGAGGTAAAAAACATTTTGAAAAATCTTTCTTTAAATTAACTTTGAAATAAGTGAATAAATAGGCTATGTTTATTATATTTGTCCAAAATAACATTTTGATCATGAAAAAATTATTACTCTCATTAACCATCGCTTTGCTGATAAGCAACTCATTTGCCCAAACCTACCAATGGGCGAAGAGCATCGGCAGCACAGCATACGATATCGGCTACAGCATCGCCACGGATGCCTCCGGCAATGCATACATAACAGGATCTTTTCAATACACAGCCGACTTTGACCCGGGCGCGGGAGTACAGAATTTAACTTCTGTTGGTAGTGCTGACATCTTCTTCGCCAAATATGACGCAAACGGCAATTACCTCTGGGCGAAGAGCATCGGCGGCATAGCAAGCGATATCGGCTACAGCATCGCCACTGACACCTCCGGCAATGTGTACATAACAGGATTTTTCTCCGGTATTAGCGGTGACACTATCACAGCCGACTTTGACCCGGGCGCGGGAGTACAGAATTTAACTCCTGTTGGTGGTGATGACATCTTCTTCGCCAAATATGACGCAAACGGCAATTACCTCTGGGCGAAGAGCATCGGCAGCGCAGGCTACGATGTGGGCCACAGCATCGCCACGGACGCCTCCGGCAATGTATAAATAACAGGATTTTTCTCCGGCACAGCCGACTTTGACCCGGGCGCGGGAGTACAGAATTTAACTCCTGTTGGTAGTTCTGTCATCTTCTTCGCCAAATATGACGCAAACGGCAATTACCTCTGGGCGAAGAACATCGGCGGCACATCAAGCGATGTCGGCAACAGCATCGCCATGGACGCCTCCGGCAATGCATACATAACAGGAGATTTCTACGGCACAGCCGACTTTGACCCGGGCGCGGGAGTACAGAATTTAACTTCTGTTGGAGTTCGAGACATCTTCTTCGCCAAATATGACGCAAACGGCAATTACCTCTGGGCGAAGAGCATCGGCGGCACATCAGCCGATTTCGGCAACAGCATCGCCACTAACGCCTCCGGCAATGCATACATAACAGGATTTTTTTACGGCACAGCCGACTTTGACCCGGGCGCGGGAGTACAGAATTTAACTCCTGTTGGTATTAATGACATCTTCTTCGCCAAATATGACGCAAACGGCAATTACCTCTGGGCGAAGAGCATCGGCAGCACATCAAACGATGCCGGCTACAGCATCGCCACGGACGCCTTCGGCAATGCATACATAACAGGATTTTTTGTAGCTACAGCCGACTTTGACCCGGGCGCGGGAGTACAGAATTTAACTCCTGTTGGTGGTAGTGACATCTTCTTCGCCAAATATCAGGATTCCGGAAGTACAGGCATTGATGAGCTTAAAGCTCAAAGTTCAAAGCTCAAAGTTTATCCAAACCCCTACACCGGTAAAACCAACATCAGCTACACGCTGCCGGAAAAAACCAATGTATCTTTAGAAATATACAACATTACCGGTAAAAAAATACATACATTGGTAAATAAAAACCAAAATGCAGGCAGACACCAATACGTGTTTTCTGCAAAAGACCTGGGTTATGGCAAGGGAATATATTTATTAAAGTTCAGGGTAAATGAAACCAATATCACGAAGCTGTTGTTAGAATTAAAGTAGTTTGTTAATTTTGTAAAAAAATAAAATATATATTAATATGAACACAGTAATTCAAAAAGTTGGAAATAATTTTGCAGTGCTAATTCCAAAAAAACTTGCAAAGACATCTCATTTAAATGAGGGAATGAAGGTAAATTTAACTTTAAAGAATAATGAGATTATCATCAACAAAGATAAACAAAGTAAATATACCCTTGACCAATTATTATCAAAAGTCAATAAAGATAATTTGCATAAGGAAATTAGTTTTGGCAAGCCTGTTGGAAAAGAAATAATTTAATGCCCTCAAAATATACCCCCGACAAAGGAGATGTAGTTTGGTTATCATTTGACCCCCAGACTGGCCATGAACAATCCGGCAGAAGGCCTGCCTTAGTGATTTCTCCTAAAAAATATAACAGCAAAGTTAGATTAGCTTTGTTTTGCCCGGTTACCGGTAAGATAAAAGGGTATCCATATGAAGTAGCAATTCCCCCAAAATTGAAAATCAAAGGTACTGTTCTGGCCGATCAAGTCAAAAGTCTTGACTGGAAAGTGAGAAAAGCAGAGTATATCTGTAAAATTCCAGATGATATTTTAATTGAAGTATTGGAAAAAGTTAATACCTTGTTACAATATTGATAAAGTCGTTCAACATTTCTTAGAAAATATTAACGCTGCTATCACTTAAAATCCCCTCATTATATATCCTGCTTTTATTATTAAATGTTTATTTTCATTGGTATTTCAAAGCCTCCTTTTATTTAATAGCGACCTTTACTGTTTTACTTACTTTTTCGGTCTGTATTTCAACAAAATAAATGCCTGATGGATAACCCTGGAGTTCAATAATATGTCGAATCACTCCGGAGCTTTTCGGAAATTTTTGAAAATAAAGACTTCTTCCAGGCATATCCTTAACTCTTAAAAGTATTTCCTCGGGTTCAGATAGGTGATAGCTCAAAATAAAGGAACCATTATTTGGATTGGGATAAACCTGTACCGAGCGAAGCGAGGTACCCCCCTCAGTAATTCCTGTAAGTTGATAAAATAAAGTGTTGGATTGGGTACTGCAGCCAATATCATTAGATAACACAACATAATAGTTCCCGGTATTTTGAGCGAGATAAAACTGCTGATTTGCCCCCGTAATTGGCAAACCATCATAGTACCATTGATAATTGTATCCGCTAACGTTTGAAATTAAAAGATTTTCATTTAACGTAATATTATCTACCGGTGGGTTTTCAATTGTTATGGTATAAACATCTGAAGCTACTTTACAGCCGTTGGAATCAGTCAGTTCAACCCAATAACTCCCACTATTGTAAACCACATAAAAAGAATCTGTTGCTCCCAGCAATACAATAGTGTCCTGGTACCATTGAAGGTTTGCGTTGTAACCGGTATTGAGGATAATTGAATCTCCAACACACGCACTATCACTTGAAGCTGTTAATACGGGTAGTGCTGGTAACGGATAAACAGTTACATAACTTGTATCATTAAACGAGAGCACAGAATGAGTGATCTCATATTGTACCGTGAGCGCTCCATTGGTAATGGTATAAATCCCGGGAGTTTGACCATTAAAAGATATGCTACCGCAAAGATCATTGGCTCCGGCCAGACCGCCATCCTCATCCCATATTTCCAGCGTATAGGTAGTATCGTTCAAATTGGTTGGGGGAAAAGGAACTGAAACAGGAGGATTACTTGTCACAGAACCAGTTGTGGCAAGAGAATTAAGTATCTCCACCCCACCCTCGTATAGAACCAAATAAAAATCAGGATCAGAACCAAAATCATCACAATCTGCTGCCAATACTTCCACTAAAGTTAAGGTGTAGTCAAGCGTATCTATAGTCGTTTGCAAACTCACGGAATAAGTACCCGGTGTATTATAGGTCATGGGCGGAGGAAACTCAGCGCTGCTTGTCAATGCATTGCCAAAATCCCAGTTGTAGCTGTAATTGGGATTTCCATTGCTTGGGAAATTGGTTTGAAAAGAGGTGGTAACAGAACCGCACCCAAAAGAGTTGGTCATTGCAAAGCTTGCATTTCCGGAAGTGTCGGGCAAAATTGTTATGTAAATGTCAAAAGTTTCCTGTTGCATCACAGTGCCCACAATGGGAGCATCTACATATACAGTTACAAAGACAGTAATAGTGTAGGTACCGGATATAAGGGGTGTGCCGCATACTTTCACACAACCATGTTCAGTAGCCGGAGGATTGCTTGAGGGGTAAAATTTATCGTTTGGTGAGCTTGACTCCCAGGATAATCCAAAGGGAACATTATAGATTGCGTCTATTACCAGGGTATCAAAAACCACATCAACACCAGCATTAAATACTGCGGGCAGATAAAATGAAATATCTTCATCATAGGGTATCATTACTCTTCCATCAGGCAGCGTATCGGGGCATAGTGTTGGGTATGGCGGATTGATCTTACAGCTTGTGTCTGCTACGCAGCCGGGGCATTGGGCAGACAGGTTGGAAGTAAAAAGTAAAAAGTAGAAAGTAAAAAGTAGAAATTTATTTTTCATAACGATATTCGTTCACTTACTATTATTCGCTTTATTTGATTGTTTAGAGGTAGGTTTGTTACCTTTTTTAAAATCCTCAATTGAAATATCTGCATCTTTGATAATTTGTTTCAGCAAACCTTTTCCTAAATCTTTGGAAGCATGAACTGGGACGGTAACCCGACTTCCTTCTGAATTACGAAAAATTGCATGACTACCACTTTGGCGAACTTTAACAAAACCTTTTTTATTCAAAATTTTAATGAGCTTTTTTGCAGTTATGACAGGCAGCTTCATATTTACACGGCAATACTTACTTGTTCTGTTCTAACTTCCTCATAAATTAGCTCACCATTTTCAATTCTATCTTCAATATGCAATTTAATTGCATCTTTTATTAATTCAATTGCTTGTTCTACAGTTTCACCTTCACTATAACACCCCTGTAATGAAGGACAAATTGCCAAAAAGCGGCCTGACTCATCTTTTTCTATTACTATTGTAAATGTATATGTCTTTTTCATACATATAGTTTGATTTTGCTTGTAATTTTTTACAAAAATAGACTTTTTTAGTTAAAACTAAAAATTATTCTTTTGAATGCCTTCACTATTAACACAAAAAAATAAGCGGATTGTTTATACTTGCTAAAATTAATTGTTACAAGCAAAGCCTTTGGGATAGCTTTTAAAAAAAATTTCTTTAAATTTGTTCGATTTTTAATTTTAAAAGCTATGTCAAAAGGATTCTTCAACGTACCAACACCCGAAAATGAACCGGTACTGTCTTATGCACCGGGAACGACGGAAAGGGATGAGCTAAAAGCTGCATTAAAGGAAGCGAGATCAAAAGAAATTGATATCCCCATGTTCATTGGCGGAAAAGAGGTAAGAACAGGGAATACTGTCAAAATAGCTCCACCGCATGACCACAAGCATATATTAGGTCATTATCATGCAGGTGATGCTTCGCATGTGAAAGCTGCAGTGGATGCTGCCCTGGCAGCTAAAGAAAAATGGGCATCTATTTCATGGGAACACAGGGCAAGTATATTCCTTAAAGCGGCTGACCTTCTGGCAGGACCTTACAGGGCAAAATTAAATGCTGCAACCATGCTGGGCCAGTCTAAAAATGCTTTCCAGGCAGAAATTGACGCTGTATGTGAGCTGGTAGACTTCCTGCGTTTTAATGTTGCCTACTTAACAGAGATATATAAGCAGCAGCCCGGATCAGCAGCAGGGATGTGGAACAGGATTGAACAAAGGCCTTTGGAAGGGTTTGTATTTGCGCTCACGCCTTTCAATTTCACTTCAATTGCGGGTAATCTGCCCTCAGCACCGGCTTTGATGGGCAATGTGGTGGTATGGAAGCCTTCTAAAACCCAGATATATTCTGCCCATGTTTTGATAGAAATATTCAGAGAAGCGGGTGTGCCGGATGGCGTCATCAATTTGATCCTGGTAGATGGGCCCACTGCCGGGGAAGTTATTCTCAACCATCCTGATTTTGCCGGCTTTCATTTTACAGGCAGTACGGAAGTTTTCCAAAATATCTGGAAAACTGTGGGCGCCAATATCCAAAATTATAAAACTTATCCCCGGATTGTAGGCGAGACCGGTGGTAAGGATTTTATTATAGCGCACAGGTCTGCTGATCCCAAACAGTTAGCAACTGCAATCTCCCGGGGCGCATTTGAGTACCAGGGACAAAAATGTTCTGCGGCTTCAAGGGCATATATTCCATCTAATCTGTGGGATAGCGTTAAAAAATCGGTACGGGAAGACGTTTCATCTTTCAAAATGGGCGGGCCGGAGGATTTTACCAATTTTATCAATGCCGTGATTGATGAAAGCTCATTTGATAAGATCACCACCTATATTGATGGGGCTAAAAAAAGCAATGATGCGGAGATCATTGCAGGCGGGAATTACGACAAATCAAAAGGTTATTTCATTCAGCCCACAGTTATTCTTGCCAAAGACCCCACCTACGTGACCATGTGCGAAGAGCTGTTTGGACCGGTTATGACAATTTACGTTTATGATAAAGACAAATATGAAGAAACCCTGAAACTGGTAGATAGTACTTCACCCTATGCGCTGACGGGCGCTGTTTTTGCAAAAGACAGGTATGCCATAGACTTAGCTTGTAAAATACTAACTAACGCTGCAGGTAATTTCTACATCAACGATAAGCCGTCTGGGGCAGTTGTAGGTCAGCAGCCCTTTGGAGGCTCACGTAAATCCGGAACCAATGACAAAGCCGGCAGCATGATCAATCTAATGAGGTGGGTTTCACCAAGAACCATCAAAGAGACTTTTGTACCGGCTACTGATTACAGGTATCCGTTTTTGAGTGCATAGTGCATGGCGCATGGCGTTGAACTCCCTCCATGCTCTTTGCTCCATGCTCTATTCAAGCACCTCCGCCATTGTCTCGCCAATATCTGCAGGCGATTCCACTACATGAATACCACATTCCTTCATTACCTTCATTTTAGCTGCAGCAGTATCATCTGCTCCTCCGATAATAGCCCCGGCATGTCCCATTCTTCTGCCCGGTGGTGCTGTCTTTCCTGCGATAAAGCCGACAACAGGTTTTTTTCCATTCTCTTTGATCCAGTGTGCTGCTTCACTTTCCATACCTCCGCCAATCTCACCGATCATAATGATGCCTGCAGTATCCGGGTCGTCCATAAATAACTCTATGGCTTCTTTAATGGTTGTACCTATGATCGGGTCACCCCCAACACCGATACAGGTAGATTGGCCTAAACCGGCTTTTGTTACCTGGTCAACAGCTTCGTAAGTGAGTGTACCGGAACGGGAAATAATACCAACTTTTCCGGGTTTATGGATAAAACCTGGCATGATCCCAACTTTCGCCTCACCAGGTGTAATTACACCAGGGCAATTCGGCCCGATCATCCTTACATCTTTTCCATCCAGGTATTCTTTTACCATGATCATATCCCGGGTAGGTATTCCTTCAGTAATAGTTATGATCACCTTTATACCTGCATCAGCAGCCTCCATAATAGCATCTGCAGCAAAAGCAGGCGGTACAAATATCACCGATACATCGGCTGAGGTTTTTTCAACAGATTCCTGCACGGTATTGAACACAGGTTTGTTGAGATGTGTTGTACCACCTTTTCCAGGCGTGACACCTCCAACGACATTCGTGCCGTATTCTATCATCTGTTCAGCGTGAAAGGTTCCCTCTGAACCAGTAAATCCCTGCACGATTACTTTTGAATTTTTGTTTACTAATATACTCATAATGCGATATATTTCAGCCTATAAAGGTGTAATTTATTATTCTATCGTATCCAAAAAAATTTAATTTTTTCTTTTTTTTCTATAATATCAAACTCGTGATGGTCTGCTGTTACAATTTCTGCTTTTTTTGTTTTTGCTTCTGCCAGAGCTATTGAGTCAGCTAAAGAGATTCTGTATGTTGCTTTTAGTCTACCTGCTTCTTTAAATACTTTATCTTCCAATTGTTCAATAATGGTTATTGGCAGATCATTAACAGTTATGAGAATATCATTAGCTTTCTTTTTGCTCTCTCTCCGGTAAGAATCATAATATACTTCAAACAAATTTATTTTGTGAATAAATACTAAACAATCTTCTTTTTCGGATCTTCTTAAAATATCATCTACTTTTTCTGACCCTTTTTCATTGCCGAAAAATGCTATCAATGAGCACGCATCTAAAATATATGTATCTTTCACCGTTCTAATTCCTTTTCTTTTTCTTTTAATTTGCAAAAACTTTCAGATGTTATTGCTGTTCCTTTTAAAATACCTCTCGCCTTTGTAATTATATCCTCTACAGGCTTTACCAATATCCCTTCCTTAGTTTCATAAAATTCAACTTTCTTTCCATTCAATTTATCGGCAATTTTTTTAGGGAGATTCAAAATCCCTGATTTTACAATTATTTGTTTCATCTTTTCTAATGAATTTAGTAAATTCAAATAAAAATTTTAGTTGCAAAGCCCCGCATATAAATCATTATATGTTGTACAAATTTATGTGGTGATAAAATTTATGTGCGGGGCAAAGATAATACAAATTAATGACATAATAAATCACTTATAATATAAAAATAAACATTTAGGTAAGGAAGAATATGATTTATCAGTCTCTTTGATTGGAAAAAAGCAAACTGATAAGATTATAAAGGAGGTTTTAATTTCTTCAAAACAAAATGGATCTATCAAAGATAATGAATCAAACAAAAAAGAAGATTTAGGTTTAACTCAAAATGAAATAGATAAGTGGAATGTAAAATTTAAAAAGCTAAAAGAAGCTAACAGGGAATTAAAACCCGCTTAATTCCACTATTTCTTAATATTCATATTTTTTCTCCCAGAGTTTTTTTAACCTTGCCCTCAGCTCATTCTCCCGTGAATTCTTACCTGGGTTATAAATGAGTGTCCCTTTAATTTCATCAGGTAAATATTGCTGTTCGACAAAGTTATTCTCAAAATCATGGGCATATTTATAATCCATTCCATAACCAATATTTTTCATAAGTTTTGTGGGGGCATTTCTTAGATGCAGCGGAACCGGCAGGTCTCCGGATTCTTTTACTATACCCTTTGCCTTTTTTATTGCTTTATAGGAAGCGTTGCTTTTGGGTGATGAAGCAAGGTAAGCAGCAGTTTGGGACAGGATAAGTTCAGCTTCGGGTAAGCCAATGAAATTAATGCCATGGAAACAGTTTACTGCCAACACCAGCGCCATAGGATTTGCATTGCCAATGTCTTCCGATGCTAAAATGATCATTCTTCTTGCAATGAATTTAGGCTCCTCTCCTCCTTCCAACATTCTTGCCAGCCAATAAACTGCTGCATTGGGGTCGCTCCCTCTCATTGATTTTATGAATGCTGAAATAATATCATAATGCTGCTCTCCTTTTTTGTCGTATAAAGCAATTTTTTGCTGGGCGATATTTATGACGATATCATCCGAAATTGTTACTGTCCCGGCATCCCGGGTACTCGGGGCCGCAGAATCAACAGCTAATTCAAGGAGGTTTAATAATTTCCTGGCGTCTCCACCTGAAATGCGAAGTAAAGCCTGGTGTTCCTTGAGCTGAATACCTTTCTTTTTAAGAACCACATCGTTTTTAATAACATATTTGAGCAATGATACCAGCTCTTCTTCCTCCAATGGTTTTAAAATATAAACCTGGCAGCGGGAGAGCAGCGGGGAAATCACTTCAAAAGATGGATTTTCAGTGGTAGCGCCTATCAAAGTAATAATTCCCTTTTCTACCGCACCCAGCAGGGCATCCTGCTGGGTTTTGTTGAAACGGTGGATCTCGTCAATAAACAGCGCTGTTTTGGAGTTAAAGCGGGCTTTCTCAATAATGGCTTTGACATCTTTTACCCCTGAACTCACTGCGCTGATCTTAATGAAAGGGATAGATAATTTGTTTGAAATGATATTCGCCAAAGTGGTCTTACCTGAACCGGGAGGCCCCCAAAAGATCATGGAAGGTATCACACCTGCCTCAAGAGCATTTCTCAATATGGCATCTTTGCCGACAAGATGTTTTTGACCGATAAAGGTATCAAGTGAATCGGGACGGATCCGTTCGGCTAATGGGGGGGTTGGCATAGTTTACAAATATAAAGTATATCCGGTATTACAGTACATCAATTTTTCAAATGTTACTCCTGTCATCCACCTGTTCTCTTACGCTGAAATTCGGTTATGCCCATCACATTGATAAACCAGTTGGAGAATCTTGGGAAGAGCGCGCTAATTGCTAACAATGGGCGTATAGGCAGAGAGTTGACTATGACTTCGGGTTGATTACGCTTGATAGCCCTTACTGTAGCGTTTGCTACTTGTTGTGGAGTACAAGATCCTACCGTTTTTGGTGGCTTCATACCACATTTAGCAAACATCCCTTCACCTGTAACAAAACCAGGACAAATAACTGAAAGACTTACGCCTGTGCCTTCCAGTTCGATACGTAGCGCACTTGTCCACTCAATGAGTGCAGCTTTGGTACCGCCATATACTGCTTCGTAGGGAGGGCTTTTTTTGCCTGCGATAGAGCTTATATTTACGATGTGTCCTTCACCATTCTTCAGCATTTGCGGGAGCACCAGGTGTGTGAGGTGCATGGGAGCTAACACATTTGTTTGCACAGTCATGTCAATAATCTCCGGATCAAGTTTGATGAAAGCTCCTTCAGATTCCACACCGGCATTGTTGATGAGAATATCGATTGATCCAAGAAAGTCTATGGTTTTCTTAACAAGCACTTTACGTTCTTCTGAATTTTTGATGTCAACCGGAATGGCAGCGGAACGCACACCCATCTCCTCAATTGAAGCGGCCATTTTTTGTAAAAGTTCTGCCGAACGTGCAGTAACCACAACGTTTACACCTTTACTTGCCAGGGCACGAGCAATGTGTGGTCCGATTCCTCTTGAACCCCCGGTAACAAGAGCATTTTTATTTCTTAACTTATTCATATTGAAAACAGAGATATATTAATTTCCCTTCCCCTTCTTCACTGGCGGTTTGTTACCTTTACTTCCTTTATCAGCGCCTTTTCCGCCTCCTTTATTACTTTTAACATTTCCGGATTTTGTTGATTGAGATTTTACAGTTCCCGGTTTCCCTGTCTGCTGTTTTTCCGTTTGTGGTTTTACAGTTCCTGGTCTTCCTGGTTGCTGTTTTACAGCTCCCGATTTCTCTGTTTGCGGCCTTCCCGCTCCTTGTTTTCCAGGTTTAGGCCCCTGTTTTCCGCCACCTTTATACCCTTTCGGATATTTTTGCTTGTGTACATGGTGGTGGCTGTAATGATGTTGTACCTGTATTTTATAACCGGTATGAAGGTCATAGCCATGGCAATGTGCAGGCAGTTGAGCAGCATATAACCATTGAACCCCACTGTAATAAATATACTGCCCGGTTTTAATAACATAATAAACTTCTATTTCCGGGAAATAATAATATTGTAAATGGCTTTGATACCCATGTGCCGGTGCCCAGGGTGGCGGTCCATGGTGCTGATGCTGTACGGTTGTTGTTGGTCGTGGACTTGGGGTAGTGTATACTACGCATGATGATATGATCATACAATATACCAGCGATACGGTAATAGCTGTCTTTTTCATTTTTTAAGTTTTTAATTTATTCATAATAATCAATTATCTTGCCACAAAATTAACAACTTATAACTAATTTTTATACGATTTATAGAAGAAAGATATTAGAAAGTTGTAAGTTGCGGGTAAAGGTTAGAACATGAAACATGCAACAGCTACCTTAGTTTATGCGTAATTAATACAATTTACGTATATTGTCACCGGAGTCTCACGCTAAGTGGAGCTCAGAATGTGTATCATGGGAGCCCAGGATACACTATCATTACCAGAACAACTAACAAATGGATACAGTTACCCGGTCATTAAAGCCCCGCACCAATCCCTCCGTGATCCCGGGAGGAGGTACAGGTGTAAAGGATAAAAGAATTGATCAGATCTATGATATTATCATGCAATTAGCCTCCGGTAATGTGAAGGTAAAACCCAACCTTTCCAATAAAAGCGACAGGTTTGGCGGCATTATTAAAGGTCTCAGTTTACTTCGCAAGGAGATCATTGAAATGCAGCTTGAACGTATTGGAGCTAAACAGGAGATAAGCGAGATTTTAAAGGTTGTTGAGTCTTTTGCATCTCTGGATTACTCAAAAAAAGCTAAGCTCAGAGCAGATACAGACCTTTTTAATACACTGGCTAAAGGAATAAATAAATTAGGCGAAGAATTGCAGTCTTCCACTGTATCACGTGATTACTTCGAAAATGTTCTTCAAAGCATGATCAATATGCTGATCGTGGTCAACCCGGATGGAACGATTAGAACTGTTAACTCAACGGCACTTGAACTTTTGGGATATCAGGAAAATGAGTTAATTGGAAAATCTATTAGTATTATATTTTCGCAAGACACCCCCTCCAAAAAAGGCAGAGGTAAAGTAATTGAGGAACTTATTAAAAAAGGAACAGTTCACAATGTTGAGAAGATCTTTCTGTCCAAAAGTGGTAATAAGATCCCGGTTTTATTTTCAGGCTCGCTCATGAGTGATGATAATTGTAAACTTCAGGGAATCGTTTGCGCTGCTCAGGATATTACCAGGCGCAAACAGGTTGAAGAAGAAAGAAAAAAACGTGCCGAAGCAACAGCAGCAGTCAGAGCCGGGAAAAAGCGTGCTGAAGAGTTAGAACAAATCAACGCTGAACTTAAAAAGGCAGATGAACATATCAAAGCATCACTTAAAGAAAAGGAGATTTTGTTAAAAGAAATCCATCATAGGGTAAAAAATAATATGCAGGTAATTTCAGGTTTGCTTGATCTTCAGGCCGACAAAAGTAAAGACCCGGCAATCAAAGATTTTTCAACAAAAGCCAAAGACCGTATCAGGTCCATGGCGCTTTTACATGAAAAAATATATCTATCAAAAGACCTGGCAAATATTGAAATTTCTGACTATATTGAAACCCTTACTGATGAACTGGTCTATAATTATAATATTAATAATAATATCAAACTAAAAAGGGAGATTGATGAAGTATTTTTGGATATTGATAAGGCAATACCGTTGGGTTTAATAATCAATGAACTTGTGTCTAATTCGCTAAAATATGCTTTCCCTAAAGACAGAAAAGGAGAAATTTTCATAAGTCTTAAGTCCCTGTCCAGACAAAGTCGGAGTAAAAAAAATAATGGAATTATATTGGAAGTTGGCGATAATGGATTAGGTTTGCCTAAAAATTTTGATATTCAAAATACAGAAACTTTGGGTTTAGAGCTTGTAAAATCTTTAACCCAGCAGCTTAAGGGTAGTCTTAAGATTATCAGGCATAACGGCACAAAATTTAATATAGCATTTGCAGAATGACAAAAAACTAATACCTAATTCCGTAAATCATAGTAATTATGAAACTTAGTACTAAGCCACATATATTAATAGTCGAAGATGAAATGGTAATTGGGATGACTATAAGAAATAAGCTCCAAAATATGGGATATGCTGTTTGCGGACTGGTAGATTCGTGGGAGGATGCTGCTGATATATTAGAACGGTCTCAGACAGATCTGGTTCTCCTGGACATCAGAATAAAGGGGCAAATAGATGGCATTGAATTAGGCAGACAAATTATTGAGGTGATGAAAATACCAGTGATCTTTCTTACAGCCCATTCTGATAACATAACTATACAGCGCGCAGCTCAAATTCAACATTCAGGTTATATTGTAAAACCTTTTAGGGATGAAGAATTGAAAACAACGATTGAAAAGGCATTGCGCATAGCCCCGCCAGTTGGCGGGGCATAGTGCAAGACATTATGCCTGCAAGGCTGTTACCTGAAAATCTAAATTAAAAAGAAAGAAAAGTGATGTAAATGTTATGATTTATGTTTAATTTAGTTGCCGTAAAAGTAAAAAATTAATAATAATAGGGTCAACCAGCACCCAGTAACCAGCATCCAGTAACTGATAATTTGATGCATGATGTTAATAATGATTACAATTTAAGTTGTTTTTTTTAATTTAGATTTTTAGGTGTTATTTAAAATATTTAAAGATGAATAAAATCACAGTTCTTTTAGCCGATGACCATGTATTAATTCGTGCTGGTTTTAAAGTGTTAATGCAAGATACTGATGATATAGAAGTATTAGGTGAAGCAGGTAATGCGCAGGAAGCTATTGCTAAAACAGAAGAATTATCACCTGATGTAGTAGTTATGGATATTTCTATGGGAGAGAAGGAAGATGGTTTAGAAGCAACTCAAATCATAAGTGAAAAATTCCCAGATACAAAAGTGCTTATACTTTCCATGCACGATGAAGAAGAATATGTCTATAAAAGCATTAAATGCGGTGCGCATGGCTATTTACTTAAAAGTGCAGAAAAAGAGCTTATAAGGGGCATAAAAGCAATCGCAAAAGGAGAAAAATATTTTGGCGCCAGTGTTTCCAAAATTATGACAGAGGGCTACATCCAGAGAGCAAAAAGGCAACAGAAATCCCCTGGTGAGAAAAATGACCAATTAACAAAACGGGAAATAGAAATATTAGAGCTTATAGTACAGGGACTTAGTAGTACTGATATTGCTGAAAAACTCTCCCCAATCATTAGCCCACGAACTGTGGAAACTCATAAATCCAATATGATGAAAAAATTAAACCTAAAAAATACTCCGGAGCTTGTAAAATATGCTCTTGAAAATAAACTTGTTTAATATTCTTTTTTAGGATACGCTTTATTCACCTTAACATTTCTACCATCCATATCTTTACCATTTAAAGCTTCAACAGCAGCATCACCTTCACCATCATTCTCCATATCTACAAATGCAAAGCCTTTGGACTTACCACTATACTTGTCTGTGATTACCTTGACCGATGTAACTTTGCCAAATTCAGCAAAAGTTTTTTCTAATTCTTCCTCGGTCATTGTGAAAGAAATATTACCTATGTAAATTGTCATAATAAAAATTTAATTGTATTTTGTGTTTTTATCCCTCAAACCTGGGATTGAACAATTCTCCACAAAATGTTAAAAACGCTGCAAGTTAAACAAAATTATTAACAATGAAAATAATTTTAAAAAAAATCGGAAAAAGATTTAATAAGGAATGGGTTTTCCGGAATGTTAATTTAGAATTTGAGCTCAACAATTCCTACGCTATTATTGGACCAAACGGTTCAGGGAAATCTACATTATTGCAAATTGTTGCAGGCATAATGAGCCCGACTGAAGGCAGCATCACCTATTATTCTTCTAATAAAATCGAAAGAGAGAATATTTATAGGCATGTAGCTCTATCAGCTCCATTTTTAGAACTAATTGAAGAATTTACACTCTTTGAAACGTTGAAATTTCATCAACAGTTCAAACCATTCAAAGCTGGTATAAATACGCAGGACATTATAGAAATATTTTCGTCCGGAGGTCTATGGACAAAACACAAACCGGTACAGTACTTTTCTTCAGGGATGAAACAGCGATTGAAATTAGCGCTTGCCATATTTTCCAGCGCACCTATCCTGCTGCTTGATGAACCAACCTCAAACCTCGATAAGAACGGCCGGGTTTGGTATCATGATGAACTAATAAAAAACAAGGAAAACAAAATTGTAATTATCTGCTCTAACCAGCCTGCTGAATTTGAGTTTTGCGAGAATATTATTGACATTTCACAATATAAATAAACTTTCAATTTTTTCTTTTTAAAAGCGCATTTCTCACGCTCAAACTATCTACTACAGCAGTATAAATATCATCAAGTATATTGATATTACGCAAATAATAGTTATAGCTTTCGTCAAAGTTTTCTTTTTCGATCCCATGTTTTTTGAAGATTGCCAAATCCTTAAATATTGCTATGGATGAATCTTTTGACAGATGCGCTTCATCAACCATAGCCTCGGCAATATGAATATCAACTAAAATGTTGATCATTTGTTCTTTACTGATTATATTTGCAGGAGGTTCTTCTTGTTGTACGCATGCAAAAACAAGCAGTGTAATTAATATACAATATAGTTTTTTCATAACCGATGATACTAATAAAAAATGCTAATATACGATTATACCCTATTAGTATTGGATAAATAACCATGGAAATACATGACCTTATAAAAAAACTCCGTAAATACGAAATTCGTATCCGTAAAGCAATCAATCACCAAATGCAGGGTGATTTTCATTCGGTTTTTAAAGGTTCAGGGCTTGAATTTGATGATGTAAGACTGTATCAATATGGAGATGATGTGAGAGCCATCAATTGGAATGTATCTGCTAAAGGCCATGGTACTTATATAAAAACCTTTAAAGAGGAAAAAGAACAAATCATTTTCTTTATCCTTGACGTGAGTGCATCACAGGAAATAGGGCAAATGGGTCAGCAAAAAATCGATATTGGAAAGGAAATTTGTGGCGTTCTAACATTATCGGCCATCAAAGAAAGCAGTCAGGTAGGACTTATTTGCTTTAGTGATCAGAAAGAAAAATATATAGAACCCGGTAAAGGAACGAATCATGCACTTCAACTAATTTCCGACTTGTATCGCCTCACACCAAAGTCTGTAAAAACAAATCTTAAAAGATCATTGGGCTTTGCACTAAACATTCTAAAAAGAAAAAGTATTATTATACTGATCTCGGATTTTATTGATATTGAATACGAAAAAAATTTAAGAGCCATGTCAAACCGGCATGACCTGGTAGTGATCCATCTCCGAGACCTTCGTGAAACAAACTTCCCCAGATTAGGCATTATCCCGATTTTCGATAAAGAAACCAAAAAAACGAAGTGGGTGAATACTTCTTCAGCCAGATTCAGAAAAAAAATTACTGATGAATTAGATGAAAATAAATTACGTCTGGAGCAGCTTTGCAGAAAGTATCAGGCTGACTACCTGGCCATTAATACCAATGAAGATTATATACCTTCGCTGATTAGATTATTTAACGTAAGAAAAGCAAGTAAAAAAATATCATAATTTATAGTAATGGAATTTAGTTTGTTTTAAATGAAACTTATATTCAATTATATTATTTATGCTCTTAATGGACAGTTTCTGGGCTCTGGTTTCTGGGCTCTGGGTTATTATAATTCTTTCTGACAGTATTTACTCTACCAGCACCCAGTACCCAGTACCCAGTTACTTTATATTATTATAACTATGACAAAAAATATATTATCAATTCTCCTAATATTTATTATTCCATTCTCAACCAACAGTCAGGATTATCGTCCAAAAGGTAAATTTCTAACAGACAGCATAAAAATTGGCGAGCCTGTTCATTTCAGTCTTAGTTACACGCATCCCCGGGATATGGAATTGATCTTCCCTGACTCAAACTATAATTTTTCTCCTTTTGAATTTATAGCAAAAAAATATGTTTCCCCAACAAAAACGGACAGCGCTGCAAGCAAAGATAGTGTAGTCTATACGCTGATCTCCTTTGAAATTGATAAAATACAGTATCTTACTTTACCTGTTTTCCTTTTCCAGGATAACCGGGATGACACGGTCCGGATCTTCTCAAATATTGATTCGGTTTTCTTAAAGGAGCTTATCAAAATATTGCCTGATACTGTCGTATTAAAGGAGAACACTAATTTTCAGGAAGTTGCCCTCTGGTTTAATTATCCCCGCCTGATAATTGGCATAGGAATATTTCTGGTAGTTGCCATTGTTATATGGTTAATATTCGGCAAACAGTTCAGGAGAAAATACCGTATGTATAAACTCAAAAAGAATTACAGGAAATTTGTAGAAAACTTTGACCAAATGAGAAGTGATATTCTTTCAGGCCTGCCTGCCCTGCGTAAGCCTGATAATTGGCAGGCAGGTAAATCTGAAAAAGATATTGAAAAGCTGATCATTCTTTGGAAACATTATCTTTCTAAATTAGAGCGCCAGCATTATATCACATTCACTACCAAAGAGCTGCTGAAAATATTCAAAGATGAAGTACTCAACCAGGCGCTTATGGATTTTGATAAAGCCATTTATGGAGATAAAATACCAGATACAATTGAAAAGCCTTTATATATTTTGCAGGATTTTGCTGAAGACAGATATGACAGGAGGGTGCAGCAGATACTTGTTGAATAAAAGGTGAAAGCTGGTTACACGTTTGTAACAGAACGTATCAAGTATCAAACATCAAGTATCAGGCAATAATATGCGATACCCCATTTATTTATTAATATCTATTCTTGCTGTATCTCGTTTCTCTTTCTCACAAGAAAGCATTTATCATAAAGACGAATATGTCATTAAAAATATCCAACTGTTAGAAATACACCCTTTTTGGATCGTGTATGAGAAAAAATGCCGCTCTTATGAGCTTGAAATTGATAAGATAGATAAAATTGAAACCGAAAACTATGAAATAATTGATTTTGACGATCATTATAAACCTGTTTTCCAAAATTCTGATATAAGATCCAGGTATCTAATATATGAAAATCCTGCCGATGAAGCATATCTGGGAGGTAAAGTTATTTTTGTAAGTGAGGCAGTTGGAGCAACAATAGACCTCAGCGAGAAGATGGAATATTATCTTTTCCCGTTTTGGGATAATGGGAAATTCCTTTCTGCCCAATTTATAAAGTTACCGGATGGCTCAATTATCCTTAGAGGTATTATGGTTGATAGTTTAACAGATATTGTTGATTATTCGAAGGAAGATTTTTGGCTGACCAAAAATTTGATTGAAGGGCAAACAATTGCCAATGCAAGAATAATTATTACATCTAAAAGTGGTTATAAATATAAAGGGACGTTATTACATGCAGCGGACAGTGTGCTTATCCTTTGGAATACCAAACAGCCCTATAGTATTAATGCAATAGATAAGTACGCAAAATCGCTTTATTACTCAGATATGAAGCGTATCACTATTGACAGAAAAAGTAAAATTATCAGGGGCATGAGTATTGGTTCTTTGATTGGCGCCAGCATAGGATTGGGAACAGGTATTGCGCTTCCGTTAGCTGGTATTCCGATAATAGTTTTAGGTGCAGTGGTTTCAGGGCCCTTAGAAGGATTGGTATTTGTAGGTATAACGGCAACTGGCATAGGCTTCGGAATTGGCGCTTTGCATCGCTATAATATCAATGAAAATATAAGCGCCTATAAAGCATTATTACCCCACTTAAAAAAAAGAGCTATATTTCAGTCTATCCTGCCCGCTGAACTTAAGAATTTGGAAATTTGATTTTGTAGAGATGTTACATGTTGGAGCACAAGGGAAATCCCGAACACAACGTATCGGGGCAACGTCTCTAAAAAATCCAATTTCCAAATTTATAAAATTTCCATTCTCTTTCTAAAATCACTGATCTTATTCTGAAACTTTAAAAAAACCTTGTTTCTTTCTTTTTCAGAAGTACCGCTGATCAGGGTGGATTTTCTCAATAATATCTTGAGAGAATTATAAGTATCCTCATAAAAATCATGATTTGTTGTTGTCAGCAAATTAAGTGAATTATTGGCCAGGTAAGTTACCAGGGTATTGTCCATCCTGGCAAGTATAGTAGTATCAGTGTGTAAAACTTCATTGTAGTACACTTTGTAATTACCCTCACTGACAAGCCGCTGCCCTTTGGGTGGTTCTTTTACCTCCCCGGGTTTATCAGGGTTTTTCTCATACTTAAATTTAAACCCATGTGCTGCCTGGTTTTGAATATGAGATAACAGCTCAGACAATTTGTCACATAATATTACAGCACAGTTGCTATCCTCAAACAATCCGCTGACATGGTAATACTCTATCTGTTTTAAAGTGACATCGAGTGCTTCTGCATTATAAATCTCAATGGTAGGTATTTTAATATATATGTCCCTGATCTTTCGGGATACTTCATTGCCATTTTCTTCTTTTTGATCAAGTGCAAATTTTTTATCTGCAAGTTCTGAATAATCTAATATAGTTTTCTTCCAGAAGAACATCTTAAAGGAAGCAATTTCAGGTACGTGCAAAAGATGGGGCAATGGGATGTCGTTTGCAAGGTATATGACCTCTTTGTTTTCAGCCGCTTCGATCTGTACAAGATCCTGAAGCTTAGCATCCATGAACATCTGAAAGCTAAAATCCTTTTCGTTTAACGGCCTGTAATTAAAAGCGATCACATCAGTAGTATTGTTAAATATCTCATCAACAGAAATTCCAAACCGTACAGATAGAGTTTTAATTTCGGTAAAGGTGAAAGATGTTTCTCCGCGGATTCTGCGGTATGCACTATCCTGGCTAATATCCAATATATCTGCAACTTCATCCACTAAGGCCAGGTGTACTGGCAGCTTTTCCTTAACACATTCTAAAAACCTGTTTTGTATTATTTTGGTGTCCATTATTTATAAACAGTATCTAAATATACTTTTTCCTCTTCTACTAATTTGGCAGCATATAGCATACAAGCTAAAATATCCTCTGTTTCAAGTTCGGGAAAGTTTTCAAGCAAATCACTATTATTTATACAAATTTAGTAAAATTTACTAAAACCACCTCTTTTAACAAACAAATTTTTGCAAAATACACAAATCTGCCAATCCCATTTGCAAAATCTGCCAAAAATAAGCCCTTTCCAGAAAAAGTCAGCCAATTATTAGTAAAATCTGCAAATTCCTGCAGACCACTTGCGAAAATCCGTTTTAGCGCCTGCGTACAAGCAGTTAGATTTGTCCCGAACATAAAGTTTTGTGCGAGACAAAAAAATTAAACTTTATTAAACATTTTAAATTTAAAAAATCATGAAAACAAAAAACACACCCCAGTACGGTTGTTCCAACCTACGGGGTATAGTTGTAGAAGCTCAAGGAGCCAAAACAACATCTGTAATGCGAACTTTGGTTCGCACAGTATTTATAGCATCTATGCTATTAATACTCTTAAAAAATGCTTATGCACAGCACAAAGCCACACTTGGTATATTAAACATTGATACCAAAGGCGTGCTGCACGACCCGGCTGCCATGAGCAACATGGTTCGCCTGGAGTTAGATAAAACCAATGTCTATTCAGTCATAGACAAATACGACCAGACAGACATCATTGAAAAAAATGAAGTGAACATTGCCAACTGTTATGGTAAATCATGCGTGGTGAATGTGGGTGAGCTGCTGCATGCTGGCAAAATGGTTACCGGCAGTGTGGAGCGGTTAGGTGAGAAGATCATCATTACCCTCAGATTGATTGATGTAAAATCAGCCACGGTTGAAAAAACAGATGCAACCGAATATCTGAACCTTCAGCCGGAGATCCAGAGAATGATCAGGATCTCTGTCAAGAATCTTCTGGGTATTGAAAATGACCCGACCGAGGTGAATTCTTTGGTTCATTATGAAGTGCCTGTTGTAAGCCCAAAATCTAAAATAAAAGCAAGCGGGCCAAGAATGGGGATGGCATATATAGCGGGTGATAACGGACGAAGATTACAAGCTAGTGATGAAGGTGGGCTTGATCTGCTGCCCCTTCTTACTCAAATAGGTTACCAATATGAAGTGCAGTACCTAAGTGCAGGCAATTTTCAGGCGCTGATTGAATTTTTAGGAATAATAACCGGAATGGATCAGAGCATCTTTAGGCCATCTTTATCATTTTTAAACGGATTCAGAAGCACTAAAACCGGGTGGGAAGTTGCCTTTGGCCCAGTCTTTTCGTTTGGTAAAGGAAAAGACGGATTTTTTGAAGATTACGTACCAAATAATGGAATAAAAGGTAATACAGGGGACTGGCATTCAGAGACCATCTATGATGAGAGCACTGGGACTATTACTACTTATAAAGACAACGATGTTTATGTAGACAAAAATGGTAAATCCCATAATGTAACAATTATCACTAGATTGGATGATCGGGGAACTCCTAAATTAAATAGCAGTTGGATTTGGGCTATCGGGAAAACATTCCAGTCAGGGTACTTAAATATACCTGTGAATGTGTACATAGCGCCTAGTAAATCAGGGTGGTTTATAGGAGCATCTTTTGGGTTTAATCTGAATAAACAACCGAAAAGATAATAATAAATCAAACCTGCGAGGTTTATAAAACCTCGCAGGTTTTAAAATGACTAATAACTAAAAACGAAAGGAGATTATCATGAAAACATATCTAACAATATTCGCCCTGTGCGTCTTATCATCATTATCCATTGCACAGGATCCAGATCATAAAGCACCTGCCCGCCATTCGCAAATCCAACAAGAGGCAGGCGGGGAGGTGATTAGAATTATATTAAAAGACGGAAGCGTGATAAAAGATGCTAAATTATATTTTATTTATCCTGATCTGATTGAATACGAAAAAAACGGCAGCTTACACGATCTTTTAATTAACGAAATTGACTGGATAGTATCAAACAAGCAGGTAATAGTGTTTGATAAAAATAATAAGCCACACGAGAGCAAACGACTCGACTTGCTTATTGATAATACATCAATGAGCTCTTTTGTAAGTGTTTTGAGCAACTATGTTGGAGAAGATATTGACAAAAGCGAACGGGATTATTATTGGCTCTTCCCCGGTATAAAAGGCTTTATCTCAGCAAGATTGAATGGCAATAGATACGTAGTTTATAATCAATATGGCTATGCACCTTACGCCTATACTTTTAAGATAAAACACATTTCTGCAGGATCGGTCAAGGATACTGTTATTACTATCAAATATACTGAACAAGATTATCTTATCTTACATTTTCTTGAATTCAACAAAATTTTAAATAAAGAAAAAAAGGTCAACAGGCGTTTAATAAAAACAGGTTTGGCGGGAAGCCGGCCGATTGTTAATCAGCAGCCAGTAAATAGTCCTCGTCAGGCCACTAAGGGTGAGACATCAGGGAAGGCAAGTGGTCAGACGAGTATGCCGGAAAACAAGACGCAAACTCTCGTCCGGCCACTAAGGGATGGCGCCAGTGAAGGCAGGCGGTCAGACGAGTCTGCTGCACAAAACAAGGAAAATGATAACATATCAAATAAAAACCAACCTGCGGTTATCACATTAAAAAATAAAAAAGCAATAAAAGATGTCCGCTTATATGAAATACAGCCAAATGTGATTGTTTATGAAAAAGAAGGCAGCCTGCACGACCTTTTGATACAGGATATTAAAAGAATAGAAACGGACAAAGAGATCATTGCCTTTGATAAAAATAATAAGCCGCTGCGTTTGCAAAAGAAACCCCTGGATGCGATAGATTATAACTGGCAGTCTCCTCGTCAGACCACTAAGGGCAAGGCAGTAGGGAAGGTAAGTGGTCAGACAAGTAACGACAAAATAGACAAATATGTCATATTAAAGATCTCCCCACTTGCTTTGCTTGAACCGGAAGGGTCTATACAGGGTGGAATAGAGCTTATGCTTGATAAAAATATCAGTATTCAGCAGGATCTTGGATATGTTTTTAATAGTTATGGATCTGAATTAGGCTTGTTCTATCCGGAGATCAAACAGGGCTTGATCTCAAAAACCGAATTAAGATTTTATAATAAAAATTTCAACAAATCAGATTTAAAACCATCTATGAAAAGAAAAAGAAATTATATAGCGCCACAATTTTTATATAAACATATTCAATACAGGGGTTATGATTACTCCTATCGCAATAATAAAAATAAAGACATTTACGCAGCACATTTAAAATTTGGCCGTCAATTTATCTATAAAAACAACACTGTGTTGGATATATTTTTGGGATTTGGTTTTAGACATAAAGTAGATTCCTGGACTTATACATATACTAGTTATGATTCCTGGACTAAAAAATCAACTACAGAAACCAGGAACTATAGAAACGAAATTACTTTACCAGGTATAAGTGCCGGCTTCAAAATTGGTTTAGCTTTATAATGTAAAAAAATAGTTGAGATGAACTCAAATAACAAAATATCGCCATCTATATCAGAAAATGAACATCTGGAAGCAGGGAATAATTACTTGCGCACAGAAATCGAATACCTGAAGTCTAAAACAAACCACCTCAGCGCTGAAAAAGAGTATCTGAATTCAGAAAAGGAGCATCTCAAATCAGGGGATGACTACCTGAAGCCTGAAAATGTACATCTGAGATCAGGCAAAGATTACCTGAAATCAGAAATAGGTTATCTGAAGTCAGAAAGAAAGCTCCTGGAATTAGAAAGGACATTCCTGCAATCAGCAGTTAAATATCTTAAGCATGGTAACAGATGCCTGGGATCAGGAAATGAATATTTGAAATCGAAGTTTGCATATTAATAACCAATAATAAGGAAATAGGGAAATAAAGGGAATAGAGGAAATAAGGAAGAATGAAGAAGGGAATAAGGAAATAAGGAAGAATGAAGACGGTTAGTGTGTTCTAATTTCTAATTAATTGAACAATCAAAAAAGGAGGCAATCATAAAAAAGTTAATCAACATATTATGCGTAACATCTCTGCTGCTTCAGGGATGCGCGGCCATGATCTCCGGCTCAAAAGCCAAGATAGAAATATCCGGCAAACCAGCAAGGGCTAAAGTATTCTACCGGGGATATTATGAAGGCGCTTCTCCCATGGTATTAAAAGTTCCAAAAAAAGACATCAATAAAAATACTAATAGAAATAAAATTGAAATTAAAACAGCAGGATACGAAACAAAAACAGTATTACTGAAAGGATATTTTGAAGCATCACCCTTTATAGTATTAGATGTACTTACCGGTATTCCATTAATATTACCTGGTATCATTGCTCTATTAGTTGATGGTATTACATACAGTTGGTTAAATACCTCACCCAAAAAAATACATTATAATTTAAAAGAGCTTTCATCTCCTTTGGCTCAGAAAACAACAGTTGCTAAAAAGGAGACTATACAGTCAATAGGTGGTATGCCTGTGACTATAACATTTTCACCGAAAAAAACCAACAATTATAATAATACTGACAAAACCAAACTTGAAACAATAGAAAAAATATCGGCTAAAGAGGTACAGAAACCAGAAAAACAAAAACCATTAGTAGTAAAGAGAAAAAATTATCAGGAGGAGAGGAAGGTATTCAGTATGAATGAAGAAAGTCTCCCTTACCTGGTAAGAGACTCCTGTTTGATTGTGCTTAAAAATAAACAGGTTATACTATGTAACATTTACGATCTGAAAAGAGACCTGATTGTTTTTGAGAAGGAGAATAGCCTGCACGATCTACTCATTGAAGACATAGACTGGATAGTACCACATAAAAAAACAGGTGGATATTTTTATTTTGATAAAAATGGAAAGCCTGTCTATCTGAAAAAACGGGATGATAAATCAAAAAAAGTTATGAATTATAAAAATGCTTCTGTTACCGCTATTTTATATCATTACCTGGGAAAACAAATTGATAAAAATGAACGGGATTACTATTGGCTCTTTCCTGGTATTGATGGATTCATTTCAGCTAAATTTATTGAAAAAAACCTTTATGAATATTTCTTTAAAATAAAATTCAAACCACAGCATGTTGTAAAAGATACAATTATTTATATTAGTTATTCCAGATTGGAATTAATAAAAAAACATTTTACAACATTTGAAACAATTATAAATAAAAAAAGAAAAGTAAA
>VRUD01000028.1:0-29161 GCA_019456305.1 Cytophagales bacterium
ATGTGTGGACAACTCGCCATTAGTACCTGTTGAAGTATATTCTTTGCCAATAGCTGATTTTAGCGCTTCTCCGGTATGTTTAAATAGTGTAACGAGCTTTGCTGATCTTTCAACAGACAACTCCGGAAATGTTACTGGCTGGATTTGGAATTTTGGAGATACAAACACCGATACGCTTAATAATCCGTCTCCGTCACATACCTATGCAACTTCCGATACCTTTATAGTGCAATTAATTGTAACGACTAATAAAGGTTGTGTAGATGATACATCAAGGATGGTAACTGTAAATCCAAAACCAATGGCAAATTTCGGTGCATCCACAGTATGTTTTGGCGGTACTACCCCTTTTAAGGATAGTTCTACTGTTAGCTCTGGCAGCATAACTAGCTGGGATTGGAATTTTGGCGATGGTGGAAATGATACGGTAAAAGATCCGATACATCAATATAATAGCTTGACTACTTTTAATGTGCAGTTGATAGTAACAACCGATAACGGTTGTACAGACACATTACCAAAAAATATAAATGTATATCAAAAATCCTTTGCTGCCTTTAGTGCAGATACTGTATGCAGTGGCTTTCCGACCCAATTTATAGATACATCGAACGCCCCGGGTGATAATATAGCAAATTGGATCTGGAGCTTTGGAGATGGGGATTCTTCTAAAGCTCAAAATCCGAATCCACAACATCTCTATCAAGGTGCTGGTACGTATATTGTATATCTTGTTGCAACAACTGATAGCGGTTGCATAGACACCACCTTTGTAAAAACGGTAAAAGTAAACCCAAATCCTGTCACAACAATATCACAACTGATCCATACTACATTGGGTGAATGTGACGGTATAGCAGAAATTATTCCCGGTGGAGGTACCCGTCCATATACGTTTGCATGGGATTCTTCCGGAGTTACGATAAGGACAGATTCTCTTGCCTTAAACCTTTGTCCCGACACTTTTATTGTAACAACTACTGATGCAAATGGTTGTTTCAGGATAGATACCGTGATAATTCCTGATGGCTGCGGTTTAAAGTGTGATTCGATATACCATGGTATATCACCTAATGCTGATGAAATAAACGATACGTGGGTAATAATAAATATTGCTAACTGTATTCCCAATAAAGTAACCATTTACAACAGGTGGGGAGACCTGGTTTGGAAAGGTAAAGATTACGATAATGAAGCTGTAATATGGGATGGATTTAACAAAAATGGCAGGCGATTACCTGATGGTACTTATTTCTACATCATAGAGGTAGATAACGAACGAACCTGCCAGGGATGGGTGCAGATCATGAGATGATTTGATGATTTGATGATTTGATGATTTGATGATTTGGAAATTAATTATCAAATTTTCAAATTACGCAGTGCATAGCGTAAAGGCCAAAACATTGATCCCCGGGTACTTTTGGGCCCTGCTCTATGCGCTATACTCATTTAAGATACTTTTTTTACTCTATTACCAATTTCTTATTTATCACGCAGGAATCTGTAACGATCCGCAAATTATAGATACCCTTTGCATAGCCTATTAAATTAATTTTTTTCTGATATGGCTGTGATAATTGTTTTTCTTCATATATTACCTGACCGTTAATATTTAATACGCTGATCTGTAATATCTTCACTTTGTTCCGGGAAAGTATTTCTATAATAAACTCACTGGAATTTGGATTGGGATAAACTTTAATTGCCTTTTGAAATAAATATTCCCGGATATTTGTTACTACACTATCAATCCTAATAGTTTTACATAATGTATCTGAACCACAATCATTATAAACAGTTAAACAGACATTATAAAAACCTGTGTCTGTATAAGTATGTATTGGATTTTGAATAATATCATTATTGCCATCACCAAAATTCCAATACCAACTGCTTGCAATTTGAGATGAATCATAAAATTGTATTGTAGAATTAGTGATTGGAGCAACGTAACCGAAATTAGCAACTGGCGTATCGCTGCATACTATGCATAATATACTATCAATTATAGCTATACTGTTAACATTTATTGTATCAGTTACTACAATTGCTCCACTTGTAGTAGAAAATGACCAACTAGAAACTAAAAAATTTACACTTGAAACACCGGAATTTTTAATAGATTCATTGCAGCCTGAATTACCAGCCGAATCGGTTTTTAATAAATCTATACCATATCCTGGTGATATGATTTTCCTACCCGTGATAATGTAACCCCCATCGGAGGTTAAACTGAAATTATTTGCTGCAATCCGAATATCATCATAATATCTTTCCCACCTAATATTACCGATACTATCAATATTCAACAAAACAGCCCAATCACCTGTCCCCATACAGACCAAATCTCCCAATACTATGTAACCTCCATCATTTAATTGATGCACTACGTATCCCCAATATTCACAACCAAACCTTTCATAGGTTTTTGCCCATTGAATATTTCCACTATTGTCAGTTTTTATTAAAAAAATATCACTATCTGCAGTACCTGAAGAGATATGTGTTCTGCCTGTAATAATAAAGCCACTATCAAGAGTCTGTTCAACATACCATCCCATATCACCCTGCCATTCACCATAAGTTTTAGACCATATATTATTTCCTGAACTATCAAAATAGGATAAAAAAACATCATTATCTCCGGCTCCTAAGCTTGACGAGCCGGCAACGATAAATCCTTTATCATAAGTTTCATCAACTGAAATACCCCATCCACCTACATATTGCCTTGTCCATATCGTATCTCCGTTTAAATCGGTTTTAATTAACACCCCGCTGCCAACAGCAATATAGCCGCTATCTGAAGTCTGCTGTACTGAAGCAAGGCCTCCACCATATGTTTTTCTCCATTGTACATTTCCAAGGCTGTCAATTTTTGTTAGACCATATTCTGCGATAATATATCCCCCGTCAATGGCATGGCATATTGATATACCTTTATCCATTTTCTTTGCCCATTCAACTTTACCAATATTATTGGTCTTTATCAAAAGTGTTGTTGGCTGGAACCCCGTTATATCAGCCAGTATTAAATAACCATAATCATATGTTTGTATAACAGAACTACCCCTCTCATAAACAGTACTTGTATCATCTAAAATTCTTTGAAAAGTGGTTTGAGAACAGGCAATATATTGTTTAATAATTATTGTTATTATTAAAATAAACGACTTCCTCAGACAAGGATAAATTAAATTTTTCATTGTTAAAACAATTTAGTTGAGTTAATAAAATCTCCCAATAAAATATTTCTTGTTTCAGGTGTGTATGATCTATTTTATAACAAAGAACTTCTTAATTGAAATCGGAACTCTGTCCACATAAAGCTCATACATATACATACCCGTACTAAGATCAGATGCTTTTATGATCAATTTGCCGTAACCAGGTTGGTTAAGAACATACGATTTTAGTTTAGTGCCCGAAATAATATTGAACACATTGATCTCTGCATTTAGTACATCTTGTGGTAAGTAATATTCTATGGTTGTGCTGTTTTTGAAAGGATTGGGATAGATTTTTAATAATTCTGCTGAAGATTGAACTTGAAAGTTTGAGCTATCAATCAAGGAAGAATCAACACAGGGCCCAAAATAATCGTCATGATGTTTGAGATGAGCAGGAACTGCATTTGGACTGATACATAACGTTTGTGAATTATCAGGATTGCCTGGAGGAAGATGACATATAAGTACTTTATTCTGGGTGTTGCCGCAACGAACATCAACTACATTTACGGTTACATCATCTGAAGAAGAACATCCTGTTGTGTCCGATACTGCTATGGTATAGGTAGTAGTTATAGTAGGACAAACAGTAATGTCTTGTGTCGTCTCTCCATTGCTCCATAAATAGCTGTAAGGAGGATCACCACCAGAAGCTACAGCAGAAAGAATGGCACATTCCTGAGGCGTATAGCCAATATATACGGTTTGGTCATCACCGGCATTAACCATTGGTGCAACAATAACTATAATAGTAACCGCTTCGGAATTAGCCAGGCATCCGCTTGCATCCACTACGCTAAAAGTGCCGGAAGTATTAACTATAATGGATTGTGTCGTATCACCGGTTGACCATAAATAGCTATTTGCAGGGCTGGAGGTAAGGGTAACACTATCTGGTTCACAGAAAGTCGTTTGACCACTCACCGTTATTTGAAGCGGTTCACCTAAAATTGTATTCATTACGGTATTGGTAATGACGGGGTCATTGGAATCAAAATAGATGGCTGCTGTATTATCAATAACAGTACCCGGTGCAATGTTTGAAACGGGTTGAATACTAAATTTCACAAAGCCGGCACTTCCTGCTAAATCCGTAGCGCTGTCAGGCAGGTTGATATTATTGAAAATAAAGGTTAAAATTCCCTGGGGTGTAAGGGTAAAAGCAGCGGGATGGCTGGTATGAAGCAGCGAAAGAGTAAAAACATCTAATTTTGCCGGGTCTAAAGTGTCAAGAATAACCACATTATGTGCAGGAGCAGTGCCTACATTCTGAAAATTGATCTGGTATATGAGTGCATCGGTTTTAAGTATAGTGTGACAAACACCTACACCCTGAGGACTTACCAACATTTTATCATTGGGATCTATAGGGCCGTTATAGATCAGCGTATCCTGGTGGAAATTATCACAACCTCCATCCAATGGTGTGAATTCTGCTGATGCAGTTAATGTATCTGGTACGATAATACAAGATGGTATTTGCGAAGATATCTCTGTTATTATAGTGAGATTATTACCAGGTATATTTTGATCAAATGAAGTATCACATAAAGAAGTCCATATAAGCTGTGTGGGCGGTCCGATAATTACTGTATCAGGCGGTGGCACAGGCGGGTTTGTTGAAATATAGCTAACCTGAGAAGGTAAGGTAACAGTAAGGGTACACGGTGTCGTCATCGTTGTTCCAAAATTTTGATAAGTAACCTCATATTGGATTGGACCACAAAAAACACATAGCGTGTCCTCCGGATTCTCACAAGCAAAGTTTCCCACCAATTGTGATCCAATAATATCTACACACAGATCAGGTGAAATGGTATCACATACAACTACCTCAATTGTGATCCCACAAGCATCAGGAATTGTCGATATTACAGTATAGAAACCTGAAGAATCAACGATCAGGATTTGATTGGTGTCTCCCACAAGAATATTTCCATTCAAATACCATTGATTGTTTGCAGGTGAATTAGAAGTTAATACAACTGAATCACCTTCGCAAAAGAAGGTTGGACCGCTTGCTGTGATCTGACTTGGCGGCTCTGTTAGGGTTATAGAATCAATTGCAATACAACCGTTCGAATCAGAAATAATTGCTGTATAGATCCCTGCACTTAAATTGATCGGAGCTACAGGAGGTGGGATATTGTTAAACTCGACTAAATCAATTGGTGGTGTTCCACCAAGGGTATCAATACCAATTATTGATCCATCTGAAACTCCGTTACAACTTATATTATATCCGTTTGGATATACAAAGGCAATCATATCAAACGAGAATTCACCCCTTACATTTATTATTACACTATCAGCTCCAATACAACCGTTCGTGTCAGTTACTAATAAAATGTACTCAGTTGTGTCAATTGGTGAAGCAGTTGGATTTGGTATATTTGGGTCATTTAATGCGGTTGTTGGCAGCCAGCTATATGACAAATTAGTATCAACAATTTGCGGCCCTATTACAATACTGTCACCAAAACAAATAATTGTATCGGTTCCTGCATCTACCGGTAGTGAAACGAATGTTACTGACAAGGTATCAGTGTTTGTACACCCTGTAAATGGATCTGTAACAGTAAGGATTACACTCCCAACTGTATCCCAAACAATATCAATACTTGTAGGACTTGTCGTGTCTACAGGAATACCCCCTATTACTGTCCAATCATAGTTCAAACCTAAATCATTCGTTGAGTAAATAGCAAGTGTTCCTTTACAGGCATTTACAGGCCCGGCTATGTGAGGTTGAGCAGGTATTTTTATTTCAACCGTTTTAGTGATAGCGGTTTGTCCAAGGTCATTTGTTACAGTAAATGTAACATTATACGAGCCGGTATCTGCGTATATGTGTGTAGGATGCTGCACGGTATCGATATTACCATCATCAAAATTCCATAAAAATGAAGTTCCGCAGCTTAAATTATGAAAATCAACCTGAAAGCAATTAGTAATGTTAAAGTCAAAATTAGCTAAAGGTGTACCAGGTATGGCATCAATCATATTTGGTAAGCTGAGGCGTGCTCTTTGTTTAAACTGGAGCGCTGCTCCATCGTAGTTAAACCCGCAAGCATTGGGATCAGAAAGGTCATTCAACTCATTTGGATAATTAATAACTGAAAGCCAGGCTTCGGAT
Source organism: Cytophagales bacterium (assembly GCA_019456305.1). Classification (NCBI taxonomy): domain Bacteria; kingdom Pseudomonadati; phylum Bacteroidota; class Cytophagia; order Cytophagales; species Cytophagales bacterium. The sequence continues at coordinate 6,370 of VRUD01000028.1, forward strand.
TGTCTGGTAATATAGATTTTACCGTCAGGCCCCAATTGTAATGAATTAAAAGGATGAGAACTTTTACCGGCAAAATTGCCCGGATAATTTATATCCGTTAAATCAAATTGAAGAATATCAAAACCTTCAACTAAATATAGTAATTGTGAATTAGGGCTAAAGCTGACTCCATACCGGCCTTCATTCAAAGTTGTAAGAAGTGTAAACAAACCGGTAGTTCTGTCAAAATCGTAAATATAACATAAACGGGTTGCAGCATCTGTAATTGCTGCTTTTCTGCCGTTGGGCGCCACATCGATCTGGCCCGTATAATCAAAAAGCCCATTGGGATTTGCAGCTACGTTAAATGAATTGCTTAAAACAGGGGGCTGTAACCCTGCTGCAGTTAGTTGATATGCTAATAATTGATCCAGCACAGAAGAATCAGCGCCATGTGCAATTATCCAATAGTCTGTACCATTACAATGCGGGATGGCTGCAAGATGCTCAGTCGTTTTAAGACCGGCAGAAACATTTAAGGTGTCTATTTCTCCTAATGGATTAGCAATCGTGCCGTTTCCTGGCAGCGTCAAATCCACAATAGAATAGCTTAAATCATGAATTACGATTACGGGGCTAACAGCCTGAGCATCTGAAACCGTGAATATATAATACTGGTCAGCATTACCAGGATTCGGGGCAATAAGTGTTTGCGATGCTGAAATTTGTACATTATTGCTGCCATTTAAAGTACCGCCAGGCATTATGTTATGGGTGTTATCATACAAATCCCTCCCATTGGTATAAAAAAGTAAATTGCCGCTTGAATCGCTGATAGCTGCAACACTTTCTTTAGAAACCATGGGATTAGAATTACCTCCTATAGACTGTGCTAAACCCGAACTAAAACCAACTCCTGCAAAATTTCCAAAGTACCAAATGCCCTGCGTGCTTGCTATTGGATTACAGGAATCAACAAAAATAAAATCCGGCTGAAAATTGGTAACACTTGTACCATTTGAATCGGTTACAGTAAGCGTAACTCCCCAGGCTCCTATTGTATCGTATGTTACAGTGTGAGAGCCAGAACCAACAGCGCTGCCGGGATTGCCCCCGGGAAATGTCCATTCAAAATTTACAGCAGTATTAAATGGAGCAGGAAAAAATGTAATGGAATTACCCATGCAGATCTGAGTACTGTTACCCACAATAAAAATATTTGCAAAAAGACCTAATGGCAGACACTCAGCACCGGTTTTTATTAAATTATCGAATGATACAAGGTGAGATCTGCTTGTTGAAAGCACAGCGTGCATTCTGTCTCTTTGTCCTACTGTAAAAGTAGTTTTACAAACATCAGCAGTGTAGTCCATGTGATTTTCTATTTGGTCAGGCAGGTCGGGAACATCATTGAGACAAGTATTATCAGGTAAACAACCATTTGTTGCATTCTTTATAGGAGGCGTATCACAAACCCTATCGCCTGTTACATTACAGTTTGTTGAATCAATAGCGCTGGTATCGGGGGAACAACCAAGTTCAAAGGTATGGTATAAATACAAATAATGACCTGTTTCATGTGCAAGCACCTTTCCCGGCTCAAAACCAGGCTTTAGTAAAAAATTATTGCCGGGAATAGTATTATCGCCAAAAACATCATAAACAATTACCACCCCATCAAGCACTGATGATAAGGGAATTAAATAAGCGTAACCCAATACATCACCCTGATTAATAGAGCTAACTACATATATATTAAAATAGTCTGTTGATGGATATCCTAGTGCAGCAAGCTGGGCCTCGTCTGACATTAAATGTTCAGTCAGGGTATCTCCAGTCCTTGTAATGCCTGGTCTCCCGGGCCAGGTAGTATCTCCGTCAGGTTTAATAGTGGCGAAACAAAATTTTATATGCATGCTATCAGCAGGTGAAGGAGCGCCAGAGGCATTGCTAAAAGCAGCATTTAATGCATCAATTTGTGATTCTATTTGTGCATCTGTAATATTAGTAGTGCTGTCTGTGGGAATTGAATCTGCCGGGTCATGAACAACGTGTACTACTACCGGTATGATAAATTCAGTACAATTGTTATTTAATGAATCACATTTTTCTATAAAATTCTGCAGGATTTGTTCCTGCAAATTAATTTGATCCTGAAGAAAAGGATCATTTTGTAGTTGCTGCTGTAAGATCTCATCAGTAAAACATGGTATTTGGTTTTGAGCGAATAAAATTTTAGGTAAAAATAAACCTAAAATTATAAACAGGTATAAACATTTAGTATTCATGACATTAATAAGGGTTTTGATCACAGATTGTAACAAAAGAAGATCACAAAGGTAATAAATAATTATTGATCCTCACAAATTTTCCTTTTTTTATTATAATTTTTTACTGAAATTTTAGCGGAAATTTTTCTCTTTTATTAACACATTTTCAAATTTTCTTCCCTTGTTCAATTCTTTTCCACCACATAAAAGCAGTGATAAGGTAGGCAAAATAGCTCAGCGCTTCAATCATTGAGGGATTACCGTTATAACCAAATAAACTTACCAGAAAACTTCCCAGGGTTGCTTTTTCATGTAAAGGATGGGTAATACTAACAGGGTTAATATCCCATACATGCTCTACAAATGTGGTCACAAGCCCGGCTTCCTGAAGTTCGTGTATGCCATGCGCTGCAAGGCCTGCTGCAAAAAATATTAAAAGCGTGCTGGTAACGTTGAAAAAAACTTTTAAGTTGAGTTTAACCATTCTCTGAAACATGGCATATCCCAATAAAATTGCTGCCAAAACACCCAGGATGGAGAACCATAAAACTTTCACTTCATAAGCTACAATAATTCCTCTTAAAAAAACCACCGTTTCCATCCCTTCTCTCAGCACAGCAATAAAAATTAAGGTAAATATTCCCCATTTATATCCTTTAACAATGTTAGCAGATATTTTATTCTCTATTGCCGATACTTTATGTTTATGCTTTATACACCATAATATCATAAAAGTTAAAAAAACCACCGTGATCAACATGGCTACACCTTCAAAGATTGCTTCTGCTCTACCTGTAAATCCACCCGCTATGGTTGTGAACAGTAAAGCAGTAGCTATGCTTGCAGCTACTGCTGCAGCGATGCCTAAAAACACTGCACTATAATACTTTGTTTGATTGGTTCTGCGAAGATAGCTTAATATTATACCTACTATTAAGGCAGCTTCAAAGGTTTCTCTGAATGTTATGATGAACTCTTGCATTATGAATTACTAAGTAGAGTTTGGTGAAAAAATGTAGAATTTAGAATTATGAATGTAGAATGTAGAATTTGCCTGGGTGTATAAATTCTACATTCTACATTCATAATTAAAAATTTGCTTTTACACCCATATTAAATGCTCTTGGCATCCCCGGTCTTAAGCCTGCAGGTCTTCTTGCAATTACATATACTTGATTTGTTAAGTTAGTAGCATTAGCAAAAAGCGCTGCATTTTTACTTATGGCGTAATCAGCACTAAAGTCTAAAACAAACTGTGCATCGGTTTTTTCATTGTTTAATATGTCTCCCTGTCCGGCTTTTGTTCTCATTTCATCTACATATTTTCCGCTCAGGTTTAAGCTGAATTTCCTGTGGTCTAAACTAATTAAAAATGTGAATTGGTTATTTGCTAAATAGGGGAGTTTATCTCCTGCCTTAACCTCACCCCAGGGGCTGAAATCACTATCAAAATTATTTTGAAACGTGGCATCAGTATAAGTGTAAACTAAAGAAACCGGAATGCTGAATATTGATGTTTTTGATGATAGCAGATCGTAAGTAAGTTGCAATTCAAGTCCCTGAGATCGTACTGCGCCACCATTAAACTGATCACCTGTTCCACTTCCACCATTGGCTTCTAAATCGGTGCCTAATAAATTGCTGTAATCGTTAAAGAATACTATTGCCTCACCTGTTAAAGATTTTTTACCGTACCTTATTCCCAATTCATAATTAATGCTTTTTTCAGGCAATGTTCCTTCTTTAGATCCAGGTGGTGAGTTACCTTTATGAGCTCCTGCAAAGGAGCTGAGGTATTTATTGAATTTATAACCAATTCCTATACCAGGTATAAAAACGCCTACCTGGTTACTTCTTTCAGACAAATCCGAACCTGTTCTTTCAGGGTCACTCTTTTTATAATCTTGTCTTTCTAATTGAATGTTTTCGTATCGCAGCCCGGGAATTGCAGTTAAATTACCGTATTTTAATTGATATTGAACATAACCGGCAAAGGCATTAGCAGTTTCTATACGGTTACTTTCAGTTCCAGGCGTACCTTTTGAAGTTAATTCCATCACTCCGTTATCCATCTTGTATTTATCTATCCATTGAAAACGGTCAATCTGGTCTTGATGAAAACGAAATCCCAAATCTATTTCATGACTGATATTTTTTGTTTTAAAGTTAAAAGCAAAAATGGTTTGAACTCCTTGAGCATAATATGATCTGTTGTTGGCTTTAACGTGTAATGCATCATCATTGGGGCTTGTTGCTCCTGTAATGATATTAAGTGCCAATTGATTGCTATCGGGTTCATCTAATAACTCACTGATCTTTATTTTGGAAACACCTGTATCAGGGAGTATTTTATCGAGCTTATACCAATTTCTTTTAAAATCTGAACGGTAAACAGTCGTTGTAACATTAAAGAATTTTGAAAATTGAGCCACATGTCTAACCGAAAATTGTGATTGTTCGGTGTTCATTTGATCTTTTTGTGAAGCTGAATACCTGCGAAGTGGGTTAGCATTAAAATCATCTTCAGTTAAACCGAGATAGGTTTCGTTGGATGTTTCAGTAGTTTGACCAATTTTGAACGTTAATGATTGATATATTTTAGCGGTGGTATTTGTATTTATCCGGAGTTTTGCTAAATAATCTTTTTTATCAAAACCTGTATTTCCGCCACCATCTAACTGCTTAAACCCATCTGCCTTGTATTGAAAAGTTTCAACCAGATATGCTATGTTTTTGTGTGAATTACCAACAAAAGCATGAAGGTTTTTACTACCAAAACTTCCTGCTAATAAAGATATTCTTCCTGAAAACTGATTTGGGATCTGGGTAGAGATTAAATTAATTGCACCCCCTGTGGTGTAAGGGCCATATTTTATTTGACTGCTCCCTTTAAGTATTTCCACCGCCTGCATCCTCCCTATTGTGGGAAAATAATAGGCAGCAGGCGCTGCATAAGGTGCCGGAGCCATCAATACCCCATCTTCCATGATCGTGATCTTTGAACTTCGCTCAACACCAGTTCCCCGCAAACCTATATTAGGCCTTAACCCAAAGCCATCTTCTTCCTGAATATTGATGCCAGGTACAGCGCGCAGTGTCCTGTTAATATCGGTATAACTGAATTTTTGTATTTCTTTCGGTGAAATATAATGAGCAGAACCGGGAATGTTCTTTACACCTGAGCTGCCGCCTGTCAATGTTACACTTTGAATAACAACCTGGGGCAAGTCCATTACATTTTCCACCATCCTGAGATATACTTTCAAGGTTTCGCCTGGCTGAACTATAATAGATTTTTTTAACGTAATGTAACCTACATTAGATACAACTAAGGTGTAATTTCCTACAGGAACATTTTTGATCAGATAATTACCACTACCATTGGTGGTTGCTCCAAATTTTGTGTTTTCAAGGTAGACGGAAACATTTAAAAGTGAGGTTGCCCCATCATTTTGGATTATTCTTCCTTCTATATTTGCTGTTTGTGCGTATAAACTTATACAACTAAACAGTGCGATTGTAATTGTAATTAGTTTTATTTTCATTAATTCTAAATAATTTACAAATTAACTATGTTTTTAAATTAAAATCAATACCTTTAAAAAGGTAATTTTACATACCATAAAAAGGGTATTTTGATATAAGACAACATTAAGTTGGCAGTTGGCAGTTGGCAGTTGGCAGTCGGTCCCGAGTACTCGGGATGGACTGCCGACTTTTTAATCAACTTACGAAGTTATGTTTTTACTATAATACCTAAAAATCTAAATTAAAAAGAGGAAAAGTACGTCCTATTGTGAATAAAGAGCTGCATTAAGACAATATGTTGCAAAAATTAATAATAATAGGGTCAACCAGCACCCAGTAACCAGCATCCAGTAACTGATAATTTGATGCATGATGTTGAGTGGCTGCTGCGTGGGATTATTATATTCTTACGGATACATTTTATTGAATAAATCCATAGGTTTTATGCTTATATGAGTATCCAAGTAGAGTTTAGGAGTGTCCAACTAAAGTTTCGGAGTATCTGATTAATGTTTCGGAGTACCTGACTAAACTTTCTACCGTGTATTATGGGGTGGGTATTGGTGGTATAGGGGGTTCTATAGGTCTTGGTCTGTTGAGGTTTCTCAGGACTTTTGAGTATGAGAACTGGTCTTTTGTTGCCGGGTCATTTTTGAAGAATTTGGCTGATATGCGAGCTATACTGATTACCTCATTGTAAATTCCGTTAAATTCTGTTACGGCTTCTTGTGTAATGTCTTTACGTTCACCTTTGTTACATTTTGGTTATGAATTGAATTAACTATATATTTGCAAAGATATTCAAAGATATTCATTACATAACAGCATATAAGTAATTACGAAAATTTTAGTTAATATGGGCAAGGTTTGTAAAAAATTAATCAGTATTTCATCTGGCTTTTACAATTGGATTTTTCCTAAAAAGATTGAACCGCCAGAATGTGTTATAAAATTGCTTGAAGCTCTGTATCCCAAAATAGATTGGAGTAAGGTGAATTTTTATGACGGACTGCCTTGGTTTGTTAAAATATTTGCTCCTGCTACTTCTGCAATTACTTTACCTGGCACATATAATTTTGTCCGAATTAATATCTACTTTAAAAATTTTAATCCTTGCGATTGTAATGGTTTATCTACCATAGTTCACGAAGCATTTCACGTACTTCAATTTCGCAATATTATAAATGGTTTTGGAATAGGATTTTTCAGGCTTTTTATGATTGATTATTTAGCTTGTTGGATTAAAAATGGTTACAATAATCATCCTATGGAAATCGCTGCAGAAGAATATGAAAAAATATTTAGGCAATGCTGCAATGAATTACAATCTGGTAATATATGTGAATGTGATACTGAACCACCTACGTTTAATGAATTGGCATTGGAAGAACTATTGAAGAATTGTGGAGATAAATTAATCGTAACTACAAGTGGCTTTAGCTATAATTGCGGTTTTTTCCCCTTTATATTAGGATTTATACTTACCCTGCTTATTGCTATCATTAAACCTTTATTAGAATCTATTTTCTTAATAGTAGATGGATTACTGTGGATTATAACAGGTATTGTGTGTGCTATTGAGTGGCTAATAAATCTTATTGCCGGGGTTCTTCAAGCAATTTGTAAGTGGGTGGTTGAATTAGAGAAAAAATGTACAGAATGGGCAACTACTACTATTCAAAAATGCAAGGAATACAGAGATGAGGGCTATAATGCTTGTGCTGAATATCAGGACCAAGGATATAATGCCTGTTCACAATATCAAGACCAAGGATATAATGCCTGTTCACAATATCAAGACCAAGGATATAATGCCTGTTCACAATACCAAGACCAAGGATATAATGCCTGTTCACAATACCAAGACCAAGGATACAGCGCCTGTTCCAATTGGGCAAAAAATTGTTGCACTTGGTGGCCTTGTTCTTGGGCTTGTCAATTATTTACTTGGATTTGTGTTGCATGGTATTGGGTAACTAACCTTGTATGCATAACATGGTATTGGGTAACTAACCTTGTATGTATAGCATGGTATTGGGTAACTAATCTTGTATGTGTAGCTTGGTACTGGGTAACTAACCTTATATGTGTAGCATGGTATTGGGTAACTAATCTTGTATGTGTAGCATGGTATTGGGTGGCTAATCTTGTATGTGTTGTTTGGGTGACAGTTATAGTAACAGTTTGCAAAGTTTTCACCTGGGTTATTAAAAAAATAACTTGTATATAGTTTTAAGGATTTTAGATTATGAATGAAAATAAAAAAAAGGATTGTATTCCCTGCAAGATTATTGCCATTGTATTGATAATAGGAGTGATAACTTTTATAATATGGCTAATTCAACATTATCTATAAATCATTACATTAAATACATTATTTGTGTATTTGGGTTTATAATTGTTTTTTTTTCAAATATATCCTATGCACAAAATGATACGATTGCTAAAAAGAGTTCAGTTTTTATTTTAAAATTCGCTCCTTTATCATTAGTTGACTTTATATATACTACAATTCAATTTGCAGGTGAATTATCTTTGAAAGATAAAACAAGTTACCAGTTAGAACTTGGTTATATGTCAAATTTTTTATCTATAAGAGAAAATAACAATCAAGGTTATAGAATTCGTTCTGAAGTGAGATTTTATAAAAAACAAAATTTTCAAGGGATATACCTGACCCCTGAAATCTTATTTATAAATGTGAAATATGATTACGCCAGGCGTTTTTCAAAGGATACTTTATATCCTTATAGTAGTAGTTATATTGATACGATTGAAATAAAGAAAATTGTGTTAGCGGCAACTTTTAAAATTGGTTATCAAAAAATTTTCAAATCAAATATTGTATTGGATTTCTATGGCGGTCTCGGATTACGATATATTAATACTAAACACCTTTTCTTTCCGCAAACAGGTTATTTGTTTCAACACGCTGATTGCTGGTCTTGTCAGGATGATACAGAAGGTGATAGATTTATTCCTAATGTAAGTTTGGGCTTTAAGGTTGGGTATTTGTTTAACCTGTCTAACCATAAAACGCCTTAAAATTCATGTTCAAATTATTTTATTTTTTTTACGTGTCAAAGAGCTACGAAATTTTCACCCGCTACGAAAGTTTCAGACCGCTAATTATTTCTTTTCTTTTGAGCGCAGGGATTGCAACTCTTTTCAATTTTTTAGGGTATTGATCGTAGGCATTGAGCGAAAAATTGAAATGTGTTGCAATGCGCGCTGGCAAAAAAACAAAACATTTTTCTTCCGATAAATTCGTCAGTGTGAATGAAGTAAAGAAGTTTTAACAAAGTAGTAAATGGTCAACCTTTTATTCTTCTTGTAATTCCACCGTTTTTAACTGCTAAAAAAATTTGCAATATTGAGCACAACTTCATGTTTAAATCATAGTTATTTATGCAACTAAGTACTAGATTCAATTAGGTATAGAAAAAAGATACTTATTGGGAGAGATGATATTTTCTTTAACTGCGTAAACAACAAGACCTGCTGTTTTATTAATGCTTAACTTACTCATTATGTTCTTCCTGTGGGTAGCTATGGTATGAGCGCTTAAAAAGAGTTTATCAGCTATCTGGTTGTTCGTAAGCCCTTCCGAAATGAGTCTGATGATCTCTTTTTCGCGATCTGAAAGCTTTACACCATCGCAATTGTCAGGTTCTTTATCTAATATAGTATGCAGCACTTTTTTACATAAAAATTTTTCACCTTTAGCGGCAGCATATACCCCATCAATGATCTCCTCTTTAGGACATTCTTTCAAAATATAACTATTCACACCTAACTCAAGCGTTTGAAGCACAATTTCTTTGTTTTGATTGGTAGTAATAACCATCAGGTTGGTTTGTGGTGATAATTTTTTGATAAGGGGCAGGTCATTACGGGAGATAAAACCGGCAATATTACAGTCAATGATGACAACATCAGGACGGAGCTTTTGTATTTCTGCAATCAATTCTTCCCTGTTTTCAACTTCGCCTGTCATGGCCAGGTCTTTATTTTTTGAAAATATGAATTTTAATCCTTCACGGATCAAATAATGCGGGTCAGCGATGAGGATGTTGATTGGCATTTTTTTGGCGAGTACGTTCCGTTTTTACAGTGCAAATATAGGATAGATTTTGTAATTTGACACAAAAAAAGTTAAATTTTTTTAAACGATTATTTAAATTGCCAACTTTTATTTGTATTATTCGTAGAAAAAATAATAATAATTATTTGGTTTTTTGTTTACATTTATTTATAATTGGGAATTAATTAAAATAATAGCTATATCTGCAACAAGATTACAGTATGGTTTATTACGTAAAAAGTATTACGGTTAAAAAAACTTTAATCTTTAAAAATCATGAAAACAACAACTATCTCTTTCGTTAAAAGGATCATCCCGGGTACCCGGGATGCGGTTCTTCGCAGTCTGGGGAACGGATCCTTGATGTTGGCTTTTGCCATTATCTTTAGTTATAATGCACACAGCCAAAGTAATTTTAACCTTGAAATAGACCAGGTTATTCAAGGCAATAACCTTGTCATTGACTTTTATATCCAGAAGACAAGCGGCAATGATTTTGCTCTTGGATCGTCTGATTTTGCTGTGGAGCTTTCCTCTCAAAATCTTGATCTGGTTAATAAAACAAAAGTTAATGCGCTTGATGGCCCCTGGGACATGGATTTTGATCCCGTCTCTTATCTTGGAACAGGATTGGGAGGAGCAGGAAATTTTATTAATTTGACTGTTTCAAGAAATACCCTGGGATCGGGAACCGGTCAAATGGTTACTGCTGTCAGAACCAGGATTGCCAGGATTTTGATTCCAATTACCAATGGTTGTGGTACCAATACTGCGAAATGGATCAAAAGGCCTGTTGCATTGAACCAGTTTGCTGCCGGTAATATCAAATCCTTTGCTAATTTCATAGACCCCGCACCTGACTTTCCATTATGTGTCAGCCCTGTCATACCGGGTATCTCAGCAAGCGGCTCAACTTCTATCTGTGACGGTCAATCTGTGATACTTACTACTGATTATTCAGGTACAGTCCAATGGTATTTGAATGGTACTGCAATAGCAGGAGCCAGTGATCCTACTTATTCAGCATCAACAGCAGGCGATTATTCAGTAAAGATCACAGATTGCGCCTGCGGAGATTTCTCTTCCATTATCAGTATTTCGGTTGATCCTCTACCTGAAGTACCTTTAATTACGCAGGCAGGGGGCACATTGGTTTCAAGTGTACAAGGTCAGATTAGTTGGTATTTCAATAGCGTTCTTATTAACGGAGCCACTCAACAGACCTATACACCAACCGAATCCGGTGATTATTCAGTTGCTTTGACCAACAATTGCGGAACAGCATTTTCTGATCCATACACCGTATTGTTAAGCGGTATTGCTAATATTCACAATGTTGAGGGTTTCAGCGTATATCCAAATCCTTATTACAATGAAACTGTAATAAGCTACCATCTTGAAAGTGCTACAAAAACGCTCATTGAAATATATAATATATTGGGTGTAAGAATCTCTACCCTGGTAGATGCTCAGTTGCCAGGCGGAGATCACAACATTCAATTCAGTGCAAATCAACCGGGCATTTATTTCTTAAAAGTAACGATTGGAGAGAACGAACAAACGATTAAATTGGTTGAATTAGATTAGGAAAGAATGCGAAATAAAAAAAGGGCATCTCTAAAAACTACACCATATATTCCCCTCTATCAAGAGGGGCAAGGGGTGTGTTTTAAAAAATATGTAGTTTTTAGAGATGCCCAAAATCTCTTTTTATTATGGCCACTCTAGTTGAAGAAAAGAAAAAACATACCTATAATGATTATCTAAAAACACCAGATGATGAAAGGTATGAGCTTATCAATGGAGAATTAATTATGCCGCCAGCGCCAGCTACGATACATCAAAGAATTTCAGCTAATATTAAATTTGAACTACGAAAATTCGTAATAAAAAACAATCTTGGTGAGGTCTTCGATGCACCCTATGATGTATATTTTGATGATGAGAATGTACTTCAGCCGGATATTCTTTTCATAGCAAAAGAAAGATCAAATATCATTGGCGAAAAGAATGTGCAGGGAGCCCCGGATATTACCATAGAGATTGTTTCAAAAAGCAGCGCTTACAATGATCTTGTAGTGAAAAAGAGTCTTTATGAGAAATTTGGCGTGAAGGAATATTGGATAGTGATCCCGGATGAAAAGAGGATTGAAATTTATCTGCCTGAAGGCAAATCCTATAATCTTTTTAAAAGATATACCCTTCAGGATACACTTGAGTCGCCATTACTGAAAGGGTTTCGGGTAATGTTAAAAGAGATATTTTGAAAAAACAGCAACAGGGCATCTCTAAAAACTACACCATACATTCCCTCTATCAAGAGGGGCAAGGGGTGTGTTTTAAAAAATATGTAGTTTTTAGAGATGCCCACTAATTAAATTGTAAAAATTGTTTGTTTATTATTCTTGTAGTGAAAAAATAGCTTTAAATCTTTTAGAAAAATAAAAACTACTGGGCATCTCTAAAAACTACACCATACATTCCCCTCTATCAAGAGGGCCAAGGGGTGTGTTTTAAAAAATATGTAGTTTTTAGAGATGCCCTACTGTCATGAAAAATTTGAAATTATTTTGTATAGGACTAATTATATTAGTCTTAACATTATCGTCAGGGGTTAATGCACAGACAATAACCTATTCAGAATCTTTCACTACCGGTGTTACTTATTGCCCTGGCGACCCGCAGTACGATAATTGGGGTTTGTTCAGAAGCCAGTTAGATACGACTGCATTTAATTTTACAACAGTAACGATTAAAGGAAGTAACGATGTTGTTGGACGTTCATGCACCAATGCTGCTTTTGTTAATCAAATGGCCATTTCGCTTAGAAATGGGGTTGTTGGAACCTGGGCTTGTGGTGGTTTTTCCTTTAATGTAGGAATTGGTTGTTTTGCCGGAGGTTGTGCTGTGCCTGCTGATGCTATAGAATTTACTGCTGATGGTAGTGTTTGTGCATGCTTAACCCCTGGTTATTCCCTAAGACCCTGTATAGGAAATACTAATAAGGGTGGTGTAAATACTGCTACCTGCAGCTCTCCCACTCAAACCATGACCGTAATTTTTGAATATTCACTTTTATCTGATATTATAGTCTCAAATGATTCAATTTGTATTGGCGACACTGTTTTTTTAAGTGTTGATGTGATTGATTCCACCCAATTAATACCTCCTTATACCTATTTGTGGAGTCCCCCAAGCTTTTTAGACTGTGATACTTGTCAAAGTGTCATGTCTATTCCTGGTTCTACGATAAACTACAAGGTAGTAGTAACTGATTCAGCAGGCACTCAGGATTCTTCTGATGTCACCATCACTGTTTTTCTAATAGCTCCAATAGCTGATGCAGTTCCGGATGATTCTATCTGCACAGGAGATAGTGTGCAATTAAATGCAAGTGGAGGTGTATCCTATTTATGGAGCCCGGGTAATAGTCTAAGTGATTCTACAATTTCAAATCCACTTGCCAGCCCCGGCACAACTACTGCTTATATCGTTGATGTTGCAAATCCTTGTGGGTTTGATCTTGACACAATAACGATAACGGTTATTCCATTGCCAATCGCTAATGCCGGGCCGGATGATTCCATTTGCCTGGGAGACAGCGCTCAACTAACTGCCAGCGGAGGGGTATCCTATCTATGGAGCCCCGGTATTGGTCTAAGCGATCCAACTATCGCAAACCCAACTGCAAGCCATTCTTCTACTACTACTTATATTGTGGAAGTTAGTTCATCTTTTGGATGTGTTAATACAGATTCGGTGATAGTTAATGTAATTAATAAACCTGTAAAAGCTACTGCGGATCCTCCCCTTTTTTGCTTCGGAGATACAACCATTATTCAACTATTCGTTAGCTTATGTGCTGCTTTTCTGGAAGATTTTGAGTCCGGAGCATCCGGATGGACAGCAACAAGTTTATGGCATCTTGAAACTACCCAATCAAACAGCCCAACAACAAGCTTTACATATAATACAGGAAGTCCTAATTATAATTATGACACAGGATTAAATTCAGGAACTTTAACTTCGTCACCAATTGATCTGACAAATGCTTCTCCTTCAGATAGTATTAAATTAACATTTTATGGATTCTATGAAACTGAGACTCCGGGAACTATCTGGGATCAGAGATGGGTTCAGATATCTTTAAATGGTGGACCATTCACTAATATTGTGCAATTATTTGGTGAAACTATGAATACATGGCATCAGCATCAAATTGACTTATCAACGTATGTCGGTAATATGATACAAATTAGATTTTTCTTTAATACAATAGATGGCGTAGCAAACAATTTTTGGGGATGGTCTATAGATGATTTTGAGATCAGTTGTGCTGGAGCAGTAGTAGACACGACCTTAAGCTATAAATGGACTCCATCAACCGGCTTATCCAATGACACAATCCAAAACCCTGTTGCCGCAGTTGGTCAAGTGATTACTTATACGGTTGTGGTCACTGATACTTTTGCATGCGTGGTTTCTGATTCAGTAACTATTACAGAAAACACGCCAATATCATTAACGATCACCGGCTCTGTAAATGTACAATGTGCAGGAGACTCAACAGGTTCTGCTACTGTGACACCTGCCGGAGGAATCCCACCCTACACCTATCAATGGAATGACTCGGTTATCACAAACAATATTACCGGGCTAAATTATACCGGAACAGTTGTAAATGATGCCGGTACAGGTACCCTCCCCTGGCTAACGCCTAATCAGGCAGAAGGAAGCTTAAATGATAATATATGGGCAGAAGCGGCCGGCTTTGGTGCGAATGAAATATCTAATTTCTTAAAAGCTACAAATTATGGTTTTGCGATTACCAACAGCGATTCAATCCAGGGAATAGAAATGGCGGTGGAGTGGCATAAAAGTGGCGGAACCATCACTGATGACCAGATATTTTTGGTGGTAGGAGGCGTAATACAAACAGGCGCTGTCAACCAGGCAAATGGCACACTTTTGAGTGACCCTTTTGACGGAATTGCAACTTATGGCGGACCTTTAGATACCTGGGGTACTACCTTAAGTGAGGTGGATGTAAATAACATTGGATTTGGCGTTGCAATAGCTGTTACAAAAGTAGGTGGCGGCCTTGCTCAAACCGCTTTTGTTGACCGGATATTTATAAGAATTTACTATACAACCCGTGGTCAAACAACCCAAACCGCAACGGGCTTGCCTGCAGGAACCTACCAGGTTGTTGTGACCGATGTGATCGGATGCAGCGATTCTGTTTCTGTAACCATCACTGAACCACCGGCCAACGATGTAGGAGTGATTGCATTAGATACACCACTTACCAATTGCGGGCTGAGTGCAACTGAAAGCGTTACCATTAGAGTAGTGAATTTTGGTTCTGTAATACAAATTGGCGTACCTGTTTCGTATAGCCTGGATGGCGGGCTACCTGAAAACGAGATTATTGATACTATCAATCCTTGTGATACAGTAACCTATACCTTTGCTGCCACTGCTAATCTTTCCACACCGGGCATACACACTTTTGATGCCTGGACCACACTAATTACAGACGCTGACAGCGCCAATGATAGCTTGACTAATTTCCTGGTAGAAAACACGTTAATTGTCACAACTTTTCCGTACCTGGAAAATTTTGAAACAGGCCAGGGTGGCTGGAGTTCAGGAGGTATTAATTCCACATGGGCATTTGGTACTCCTGCCAAAACCACTATCGATTCAGCAGGATCGGGTGTAAACTCCTGGGTTACTGGTGGATTGGGGCTTGGTTTTTATAATAGTCTTGAGAACTCACAGGTAGTAAGCCCATGTTTTGACTTTACCTCCCTCATTGCTCCTATCATTGAATTGAATATTTGGTGGAATTCGGAATTTAGCTGGGATGGCGCTGTACTGCAATCTTCCATCAATGGTGGCGCTTCCTGGCAAAATGTGGGCGCTTTCGGTGACCCTGACAATTGGTATAATGACAATACAATAAGCGGGTTGTTTTGGACCGGGAACACAGAAGGATGGAGCGGAAGGATCTCTACCGGTAACGGCAGCGGAGGCTGGGTAATCGCCATCCATGACTTAACCGGATTAGGCGGTCAAAGCAGCGTTGTATTTAGGATAGCTTTTGGTTCAAATGGAATATTTGCCGATGAAGGATTTGCTTTTGATGATGTTTATATTCACGACAGACCGGCAAACGATGCCGGAGTAATTGCCATTGATGCGCCAAACACCGGCTGCAGCTTAAGCGACAGTGAAAGTGTTACCATTAGAGTTAGAAATTTTGGCACAAGTCTTCAGGACACTATACCTGTGTCGTACCGTATTAATGCAGGCGCTCCTGTAAATGAAACCATTACTGATACCATTAATCCCGGGGATACACTAAGCTTTACATTTACAACCACTGCTGACCTGGCTACTACCGGGATATATATTTTTGATGCCTGGACAAGCTTATCCGGAGATACCAACTATTCAAATGACAGCGTATTAAATTATGCAGTGTCTTCCAATTTAAATTTTATTGAAAGTGTTTGTATTTATGACTTTGATGGCGGATTCGGGGATACCACTTGTAGTAATTTTACAAGTGATCTATGTACCGATGGCTTTGATGGACCTGGAGATTTAACCCTAAAATCATCTGATACTTTTCTCCTGAGTGTTTCGTGTATAGATTCTATAAGCTATAATTTATATTTTACTCAATGTGGCATTGCTGATACAACCAACTTTATATTTTATTTGAATGGTGTGCCAATTGATACATTTACAAATACCACAACTACCTGTACCTGTACGCCATTTAATTACCCTGTTCTATTTACCATCACAGACACAGCATTATTAAATAGCGCCTATAATTTCGGAGTGAATGCGTTGAGCGTTCAACATGATGGGCTTAACATGTATATTGCGGGATATACTGCTGACATATTTGCTCGTTGCACAGCCTGTTCAACAATACCGCTTACAACTTCAATAATAGGTACCAATGAAAGTTGTAATAGCGCTTGTGACGGAATAGCAGATCTTGCCGTAGCAGGGGGCATACTACCTTATTCCTATTCCTGGTCAAACGGTGATAGTACGGAGGATATCTCCGGCTTGTGCTCCGGTTTTTATAGTGTACTAATTACCGATTCTGACGGATCAACTATCACTGACAGTATTACGATCGGTTCTGATAGTCCAAGCACAAAGCTCAACTTAACCGTATTCCTGGAAGGACCTTATAGCGGAGGCTCCATGTATGATTCATTAAATAATAAAGGTGAGCTAAATGGCTACCTGGCTGATAGCGCTGGAGGTTATTATAATATCAATATGAATTCGGGCTATTCTATCCCTGTAAATGCCGTAGATGTTATTGAATTAGTATTGAGAGATGCCGCTTCACCTTCAGGACCAAATGTAGATACTACATACGCCTGGTTGTTATCAGATGGCACGGTTAGAGATTTTAAAACCGGGGATAGCAGTTACGTAAATTTTTGTGCTGCACCTGCCGGATACTATTATATGATTGTCAGGCACAGGAATCACTTGTCTATCATGTCCTCAGATACGGTTAATATAACCAATGCTGTGCCCGGTAGCACGCCTTCCACAGGGTATATTGATCTGACGGTGATCGGTAACATATATGGTGGAGGTGCCGCATTTTTAGGAGGCTCTTACGGTATGTGGGCGGCAAACGCACGCAATACAGACCAGGAAACAAATGCAAACGATCTCTATGACGTTTCTGTTGACCGCTATTTGTTATTGCAAGGATATATACTGACTGATGTGGATTTAACCGGAGCTGTTAATGGCAGTGATTTTAATATTACGTCAACGCATAATGATCAGTTGTATTGGAGTACGGTGCCCTAAAAAAGTAGGCAGTAAGCAGTTGACAGTAGGCAGTTGTCAACTGTCAATTTTTTCATGAATATCCTTATGATAATATTCATTAATAATGAAAAGAATACTACTATATTTTGTACCAATTCTATTATGCTTAAATACCTATGCCCAACCTTTTTTTGACCTCGAAATTGAGCAGTTCGTAAGCAGCGATACGCTTTATATTGACTTTTTTGCTACTTATACAGGCGTCCCGGCTGATACCTTTGCATTCGGTACTTCAAACTTTGTTATCAATCTCAACTCAACAGCCCTTGATGTAGCCAATAAAGTAAAAGAAGATGCTTTTGACGGACCGTGGGATGACGGGGTAAGCCCTGCCTGGTATGCCAACCTGGGACTTGGCGGTTTTCCTTTTATCAACCTATCTATTGTACAAACAGACACAGTATCAGGTAGTGGTGTTTACGTGCCAACAGTTAAAACCAGGATAGGAAGAGTGGCTGTACCCATACTTGACTGCTCGGATTCAAGTAATATCACGTGGAATGATACTTTAGGAGCTATCAACGATTGGGATAATATTGATATAAAACCCTTTGCAAATTTCATTAACCCACCCAATATTTCATTATATTCGTTAGATACCATCCCATTTACTTTAACCGCTGATAAAGATACCATCTGCCGCGGTGATTCGGTAACATTTACTGTATTACCCGCAGATACGATCTATACTTATAATTTTTATAAGAAAAATAGCGGGCCTCCTGTATTAGTGCAATCAGATACGGTACACACCTATACAGCAACAAATTTGGTAGATGGGGACTCGATCGCTGTAATAATCTGTATTAGCACTGATTCTGCCGTCTGTTGTTCACAAGTAATTGATACCGTAAGCATAACTGTAATTTCACTCGTTGCAAATGCAGGGTTAAATACAACGATATGCACTGCCGGCTCAGATACTTTAGGCGGAACGCCCACAGCCTCCGGGGGATCAGGATCTTATACTTATTCCTGGTTACCACCAATAGGTTTAAATGATGCAACTATTCCAAACCCGATATTTACACCCTTCACAATTGGAGTAAAGATCAGAACCGTAACGGTAACTGATCTGGTTTATGGCTGCACTGCAAATGATAGAAAAATAATAATTGTAGAACCAAAACCTCCTGCAGTTGTTGTCGCGAACAACCTATCACCCTCATTTTGTACCGGGGACAGCGTCAAGCTCAGCGCAAACCAGATACCGGGCGCTACTTACCAGTGGTTTAAAGATGATACAGTTGTTACGCCTCCAACCGTAGAGGATACCATCTATTATGTTACTGCCGGTGGCAGCTATACTGTAAACATCAGCGCTGTGCCTATAAACGGATCAGTGGATGTGCGGGTGGCTAACTTTTTTGATGATGCGAGAGAAGATCTCGGAACCGGAAATGTAAATATTAATAGTCTTGTTTTGCCGTTGGGAAATATAATATCGGGTCCCCAGGTTGTTGGTGCAGAATTCAGAAATGGAGTATTTATTCCACAGGGAGCTACGATTGATAGCGCCTGGATTGAGTTTACCAATGCAGTTGGTGATATTGATCCAGATCGTGCTATTATTATATTCGGTGAAGATACAAGTGATGCTGCTCCATACGAGCCTTTACTGTTTAATATCAGTTCAAGGATAAATACTGATTCTATTGTGGGGTGGCTCACATCAGCATGGGGATTCGCTGGCACTAAACACCTTACCCCATCTCTTGTAACCATCGTTCAGGAAATTGTAACCCGGCCAGACTGGAGGCCAGGTAATTCCATGGCTTTTATGATGTGGCCTTTTGTTGGTTTTGGGGATACAAGGCGAGCGCTCTCTTTTGACGGAAGCGGGATACCTGGAGAAAGGCCAAGGTTGTTGATTAAATGGAACAGTTTTCAAATATGTGATTCCACTTCTGCTCCGGTAACAGTGACAGAGAAAACTGCTCCGGTCATAAATTTAGGGATTGATACCACTGTCTGCGACAGTATCATTTTAAATCCAGGCGCTGGTTTTTCAAGTTATGCATGGCAGGATGGAAGTACGGATTCTACACATACAGCAACTTTTTCAGGATTAAAATATGTTACTGTAACCGATAGCAATGGCTGTACAGGAAGCGATACGATATCTGTAACTGTAAATTCCTCACCAACAGCAAATGCCGGAGCAGATGACACCTTATGTGTTGGTAGCTCTACACAGTTGGGTGCCCCTGTAATTATTTTTGGCGCTTCTTATCTATGGAACCCGGGCGCTTACCTTACTGATTCTATTATCTTCAATCCCTTCTTTACAGCGCCTTTTGCAGATACTTTTCAATACGTTCTTACCGTAACAGATACTACTACGGGTTGCAGCAATACCGATACGGTAGATTTGCTTGTCTATCCTCTGCCTGTTGTAAATTTGGGCAATGATACGGCAATCTGCCAGGGTGATACGCTGATATTGGATGCAGGCAATCCCGGAGCTATTTATAACTGGTCAACATCCGAGACCGCACAAATAATTTCAGTGGAATTTGCAGATACATTTTGGGTAGATGTAACTGATACAAATGGATGTGTAAACAGAGACAGTATAATTGTAGGGGTAGTTCCGCCACCTGTAGCCAATGCAGGAGCAGATGACACTTTATGTATAGGAGACACTACGATATTAGGCACCGGAGCCATTATTGTAGGTGTTTCTCATCAATGGAACACAGAAACATATCTTGATGACTCTACTAAAGCAAATCCAATATTTACTGCTGTAACATCCGGTACATTCCAATACATAGTTACGGTAACCGATAATGTAACTGGTTGCAGTGATGCAGATACGGTCAATATCGTAGTAGAACCATTGCCGGTTGTTGATGCCGGTTTGGGTAATACAATATGCCTTGGCAGCAGCGATACATTAGGAGGTTCACCAACTGCTTCCGGTACCGGGCCCTTCACCTATCTATGGGATCCGTCATCAAATTTAAACAGTGCTGTGATACCCAATCCCATTTTTACACCTACTGCAGCAGGCGCCTTCACCCAATTTGTGAACGTATGGGATTCAAATCTTTGTTTAAATGTTGATTCGGTGATCATTACGGTTACGACTCCCCCAACAGCAATTGCCGGGCCTGATGATACGATCTGTACAGGGGATAGTACCATTTTATCTGCCACAGCCCTGGGCGGTTCTGGTTTCTTTACTTTTCTATGGAATGCAGACCCAACTTTAAGTGATACTACCATTCCAAATCCGACAGCAACACCAACAGCTTTTGGAACCACTAATTATATGGTAACCGTCACTGACACTGTAACAGGATGCAGTGATATAGACACAGTCGGTGTGTTAGTTGTACCACTCCCTTTACCCGATGCCGGTTTCATTGACACAATATGTGAGGGAGATTCTGCTTTGCTGAATGCTTCCTCATCCTTATGCTCAGGCGCTTGCAGCTATTCGTGGAGTCCCGGTTCCAGTTTGAGTGATTCAATTATCGTTAATCCTTTTGCTTTTCCAACAGGTACAACTCCCTATGTTTTAACGGTTACTGACAATGCAACAGGCTGCAGCAGCACGGATGGGGTTACTGTGGTGGTGAATCTGTCTCCTGTTGTAAATTTAGGCAATGATACTATAGTATGTAACAACATTGTACTGGACGCAGGCAATATAGGTTCAACCTATGTGTGGAAGGATGGTTCAATTAGTCAATTTTACAATGTGACATTAAGCGGTACTTATTGGGTAGATGTTACCAATACTTCTGGCTGTATTACCCGAGACAGCATTATTGTAAATATAGTATTACCGCCAATAGTGAATTTAGGGTTTGATACAGTAGTATGTGATTCTTTCCAATTAAATGCCGGTAATGTTGGTGCAACATATCAATGGAGTACAGGAGATACATCGCAGATCATAACAGTTTTAATAACTGATACTTTTTGGGTAGATGTGTCCTTTGTTGCAGGCTGTACTTCAAGAGATAGTGTATATGTAGAGGTACATTCATCACCAACTGTTAACCTGGGACCTGATATTACCGGTTGTATAGGAGATACAGATACTTTAGATGCCGGTAATCCGGGTCCGGGCACGTCCTGGTTATGGAATACATCTGATACAATACAAACCATTTTGGTTACCACACCGGGAACTTACTGGGTAGATGTAAGTAATTTGATTGGTTGTACTACAAGAGATAGTATTAATATAATCTTTGCTTCCCCACCAGTTGTAGATTTAGGGTTTGATACAGCAGGATGCGACAGCATAATATTAGACGCTGGCAATCCGGGAGCAACATACTTCTGGAGTACAACCGAAACAAGTCAAACTATAACAATTAGTTTATCGAATACCTATTGGGTGGATGTAACTGATTCGGGTTGTACAACAAGAGACAGTATTAATGTAACAGTCAATCCAATACCAGCAATTAATTTTGGACCAGATACTGCAGGTTGTACAGGGGATATCATCACTTTAACAGCTCCCTCAGGTTATTGGTACCTTTGGAGTACCGGAGCAATCACACAAACTATAACTGTAGATACCTCAGGCACTTACTCGTTAAAAATAACCGATACGGTTACCCAATGTTTTGCTTACGATAGCATTGGAGTACAATTATACAGTAAGCCAACTGCTTCAATTGATACTTTAGGGACTTATTGCAATAATCAAACAATTGACTTTACAGGATTGACCTCTGCAACAGGCGGGCAAATCAAGTGGACGCATACAGGTACTGGCACATTCATTAATGATACAGTTGTAAATCCAATCTATAGGCCAGATCTTTCAGACGTTGATTCAGTTACTTTTACATTAACAGTAAGTAATCTTTGTGATACAATAAGTTTTAGCAGTACAGCTATTTTCGTAGCTGCACCAACAGCAAATATAATACCGACTACTCAATCAGGCGCATTACTTTCACAAGTGCTTGTGGATGAGATTATTACGTTTGATAATGCTCCCCCCTTTAAAATAGAAGATACTATTTTTAGCTTGGATTTTGGTGACGGAACTATATTAGATACTACTGGTCTGCCT
>VRUD01000028.1:29261-47908 GCA_019456305.1 Cytophagales bacterium
CCCCCTTTAAAATAGAAGATACTATTTTTAGCTTGGATTTTGGTGACGGAACTATATTAGATACTACTGGTCTGCCTGTTACCCACAGTTATGATTCTGTTGCCAGCTATCTGGTAATCTTATCAATTACAAACATTTACGGCTGTTCTGATTATGATACGATTAGCATCACCATCGTTAGCAATCAAATATTATATATCCCCAATGTATTTTCGCCTTTAGCTAATAATCCTGAAAACCAAGTGGTTAAAGTTTATGGAGAAATACTCTCTGAAGGTTTTGAATTTAGAATATATAACAGGTGGGGAGAGTTGATATTTCAATCAGTATCGCAGCAAGAAGGCTGGAATGGAAAATATCAAAATTCAGGTGTGGATATGGATATAGGAGTATACACTTATGTAGTGAAAGGGAAGTTTTTGGATGGCACTGAGTTTAAAGAAGCAGGAACAGTAACATTAATCAGATAATATAATTAAATAGCATTATGAAAAAAATTAAACCCATATTCTTTTTCTTAATTGTCTACTGTCAATTGTCTACTGTCAACTGTTTTTCCCAGGACGCCCATTTCTCCCAATACTACGCTTCATCCGCATACCTGAATCCTGCGCTCACCGGATTAGAACCTGACCTCACATTCAGCTCAAGCTTCCGCACCCAGTGGAGCAGCATCATTGTACCCTACAATACCACGCAGATGTCTTTAATTTATCCGCTAAGATCAAAGAGTAAAGGGAACATTCATTATGGCGGTGCCGGTTTATCTTTTTATGGGGACAAAGCAGGTAATGCAAACTTTAAAACGCTTGGTATCAGTGTAAACTTTGCCTATAATTTGCCGCTTTCAAGCACCGGTTTTCAAAAATTAACTTTTGGAATGAAAGTAGGGTTTGTTCAAAAGAATTTAGACAATAGTAACTTAGAATGGGGAGAACAATATGATCCATTTGACCTGGATGGCCATAATGAGAATATTACGGTTAACGAAGATATTACGAAAGTTACTTATCCTGATATTAACGCAGGAATCATGTGGTATCATAATGCAGAAAAAAATTATTCATATTCAAGTATTAGCGCGTTTTCAGGCATATCAGTAGATCATATAAACAATCCGGAGCAATCGTTTATTGATACTACTATTGCCAGTAAATTACCATTAATATATAAATACCATGGGGGGCTTGAAGTAAATATAGATCAAAAAATAAGCTTTTCGCCAAACTTACTAATTATGTACCAAAACCAGGTATATCAAATTAATGGCGGGTTGTATTTGAGCTATAGATTGTGGGATATAGAAAATACCAGGGCGATTGCAAAAAATGAGATCATATTCGGTACCTGGTACAGATACAGAGATGCTTTTATTTTTCTTATAGGCATTAATAATCCCTGGTATACCGTTGGATTAAGCTATGACTTAAATTCATCATCGTTAAAAACAAATACCCGCGGCAGAGGTGCGTACGAAATTTCTCTATCATTACGGTTAGTTAAAGAAAAAGAGATGAAGCGTTATGCTACGCCCAGGTTTTAATAAACAGTAAGGAGTAGGCAGTAAGCAATTTTAGCAATATGGCAATTGAATAATAGAAAAACAGAACAATGAATCAATTTTTTATTTTTATTCTAATAATTTTTCAACTTTTAATTTTCAACTTTCCATTAATTGCCCAGTCAAGCAAGAAAACGTCCTATATCATTCGCTCAGGAGACAAATATTTTGAATATGGGCAATACTTTTTAGCCGCACAACAATATGAAATTGCGTTTAAAGATTCTCCCAAAGCAGCGTTGGCATACCGCCTGGGTGAATGCTTTATGTTTTATTTAGATTACGATAATGCTCAAAAGTGGTTTGGCAAGTGTGTTCAATTAGACCGGAAGTCTTACCCCTTAGGCCTGTTCTGGTTTGCCATGACGCAAAAAACAAACGGAGAGTATGCCGAAGCCAAAGAAAATTTTAAAAAGTTTATAGATGAATATGTCCCCTCAGAACCTGTCTCAGAGGGAGCAGGCAATGCAAATACAAACTTTTTGGAACAAGCAAAAATACAATATGATGGTTGTGAGTTCGCGCTTGAAGCAATGCTGAAACCCATCAGAGATTTTCGGTTCCGCAATATTGGAACTCCCGTCAATACTGATAAGTCTGACTATGGCCCGGTAATCGGTGAAAACGATTCATCATTGGTTATCACCTCTGCAAGAGAGGGCGCTACGGGTAAAGAAATGTACCAAAGAACCGGTGAAACATTTAGCGATAATTTCAGGTTCGCAAAGGGTGAAAAAGGGTGGCGGGAGGTTCATAAAAATGACAATTTTGAGAGGGTCAACACGCCAAGAAATGATGGAGCCGGGGTGTTTTCAAAGGATAAAATGACCTATTACTATACACAATGCAATGAGCCTGATGGAAATTGTGCTATTTATGTCACCAGGTTTGTAATAGATGAAAAAAAGAGTTCTAAAAGTACATGGCAAAAACCTGTCAAGCTTAACGACAACGTAAATATGCCAGGACAATGGAACGCACAACCTTCGCTGAGCGCCAATGATGATACTTTATTTTTCGTTTCAAGAAGGCCGGGCGGGTATGGGATGCTTGATATCTGGTATTGCGTATCTACCGGGAATGAAGATGGTTGGGCAGAAGCAAAAAATATCGGCAGTAATATAAATACCCCTTTCATTGATATGTCACCTCATTATTATGCTGAAGAGGAAGTATTGTTTTTCGCATCTAACGGTCATAAAGGGTTTGGAGGACTGGATATCTTTATGGCTAAAGGAGATAATTTTGGGGAAGTTAAAAATATAGGCCTTCCATTTAATTCTAACAGGGATGATTTTTATTTTGTAACTGGGAAGGAGATTGGATACCTGTCATCAAACAGAGAAGGCGGACAGGGAAATGATGATATTTACGTTTTTGATAAGACAACTAAGAGGTCTGTGATCGCTGTAATTAATGTTGATCCCTTAACAGGTGATGAAACTATTTCTATTGAGGGGAAAATACTTACTGATGATGATAAACAAGCAGCAAAAGATATCCCGATTCAATTAGTCGGAGAGGATGGATTCATTTTCACATGGATCAAAACAGATTCTGAAGGGAGGTTCAAATTTGAAAATCTACCCACTGATAAAAATTTTACAGTCTGTTTATCAGAAAAATTTGATGGAGAACTGGACATATTTGCAATAAGTAAATACGCTGCAGATGATATTAATATTAATGTATTTAGCAAAAAAGGGAAATTTGGTTTTGCAAACCTTCCGGGCGAAAAAATTTATAAGCTAAATTTGACAGAAGGGGAATTCCTTGCTACTTACGAGAAATTTGTTAAAGATACGACTAAAATAAAAATAGAAGAGTTTGAATATGTGCAACTCTCATCTTCTGATCTTAAAAAGATCAACTTAATGATCGATGGATCAAAGCTCACTGCAGATGGAAAATATATCATTGATGGCGTTACTATTGGTCAATACAATAAAGAGGGGGCTTTCGTTTTTACCAGGCTTACACCTGATGAGATTAAAAAGCTTAGCTCATCCGATGCTTTGAGTCTTACCGCAAAGGGCAAGTTTGTGGTAGATGGTGTAGTAATAGGCGAATATGGCAAGGATAATAAATTCCATTTTACCGAGCTATCTGCTGATGAATTGATCAAGCTCAGTTTAACGGAAGAACAGGTGCTTGCTGAAAGAAAAACATACACTGTAAATGATGTAAGTATTGGAATATTTGACGAAGGTAAGTTTAAATTTGTAAATTTGTCTGCTGACGTTATCAATAAAGTTGGTCTGATTGATAAATCAAAGATAACGGCAGAAAAAAAATACCGGATAGCTGACATTACCATTGGTGAGTTTGATGAAAACGACCTATTTACTTTTAAAAATCTTACTCCTGATGAAATTGTTAAGCTTAGCATGGTGAAAGGTTCGAATATTAATGCAGAGGGTAAATATGTTGTTGATGGCACCGTGATCGGTTCCTGGAATGAAAAAGGTGTATTCAGCTTTGAAAACCTCTCTGCCGATGAAATAACCAAGCTCGGATTAATGCAGGATACCAACTTTGTTGCATTATTGAAAAAATTTGTCGGAGACGTAGGTATCATGCCCAGCGCAGAAAAAAAATATTTTGAAAATATTTATTTCAATTACAAGTCAGATACAGTAAGACCGGAGGCAGTAAAGGTGCTTAATGACCTGGTTGCTTATTATAAACAAAATCCGGGTTTCCGGATAGAAATATATGCAAATACAGACAGCAAAGGTCCGGAGGTATATAATATGCAGCTTTCACAAAAGCGGGGAAATAGTGCGATGAATTATTTAACCTCTGAAGGAGTTGATAAAAACGAGATCGTAGTATATTCTATGGGTGAATCCAGGCAGATTGCCGGCAACGAAACTGATATCGGGCGTCAGCTTAACCGCAGGGTTCAATTTAATCTTGTTGGTAATGTTTCATCCCGCGGTGAAATAACCTACCATGTAGTAGAAGAAGAACAAACGCTGCACACCATTTCAAGAATGTATAACCTGCCTGTAAACGAGATCAAGGCATTAAATGCGCTCGTTTCAGAGAAGGTAAGTCCGGGGTTGAAGCTCAAAGTGATAAAAAGAGATGTTACACCCGGTGAGGTCACTAAAGATGGGTACATTGTCAAGAAAGGTGATACGATGTATTCCATTGCAGAACGCTTCGGACTGACCACCAAAGAGCTTAAAGAAATGAACAACCTGCATGATAATGTGGTCTTTCAATATATGGTGTTGAAAGTGGATAAGGAAGAGGAATAACCAGTTGACAATTAGCAGTCCAAGTACTCGAGGGGATTTCAGTTGCACTACGATAGGCAATTGGCAATTTTTAAATATAGAAAAATTATTTGTTAGAAACACTTTTGGCATAACACTTGCAAAACACCACTTAAACCCTTTTAAATGCCGTCCCGAGTATTCGGGAGTCACCTGTGAGGATGAGAAGATATCTGACATGGCAGGTAAGAAAAGATTCAACAGGGTAAACTTATTCACCATTTAATTTTAGATATTAATCCTGTCATTTTGTCAGCGCCAATACCAACCCGATACCATCCCCATTAATAAAAGAGAGATTTAACGTGGGATTTGTCGTTGAAATAGTATTATTAGCATCGGGTTACAAATCAACGAATAATAATGAACATTAAACCAGAACAAAATTTTTTCCCAATAGCAGATCTGGATAATAGTGAAGAGCTGCTCCCTTTAATTGAAGATGATAAGGATGAGGAAGGGCAGGAGGGGAATTATCCTGAGAACCTGCCTGTTTTACCTGTCCGGAACACGGTTTTGTTCCCCGGGGTGATTATACCTATCACGATAGGAAGAAAGAGATCAATCAGGTTAGTAAAAAAAGCGTATAGAGGAAACAAGATCATTGGTGTGTTGGCCCAGGAAAATGCCGGTACAGAAGACCCAATCATTGACGACCTTTATAAAATCGGCACGGTTGCTAAAATTCTTAAAATGCTGGTTTTACCTGACGGTAATACGACCATCATAATCCGCGGAAAGGTAAAGTTTGAAATTGATCATATTGTAAGCGGAGAACCATTTCTTACGGCAAAAGTAAAATATCTGTCTGAAAGTTTTCCAAAGGTAAAAGATAAAAAATTAAAAGTACTGATCAACACTTTAAAGGAACAAGCAACCAAAATGTTCAAGCTTAACCCGGAAGTTCCACAGGAAGCCCAGATTGCAATAAAAAATATTGAACAACCAGTTTTTTTGACAAATTTTCTTTCTTCTAATCTCAACACTAAAGTTGCGGATAAGCAAAAGCTTCTGGAAATAAACAATGGCGTAAAAAAAACAGAGCTTTTGCTTAAATATATAATGAAAGAGATACAATTGCTTGAGATAAAGTATGAAATTCAAAACAAAGCGGTTTTTGATATTGACAAACAGCAAAGAGATTTTTTCTTAAGACAGCAAATGAAAGTTCTCCAGGATGAATTAGGAGATGGAAGCGCTGACCAGGAGTTAGATAAACTAAGAGCAAGGGGGAAAAAGAAGAAATGGACGGAGGCGGTTGCAAAGCATTTTAACAAGGAACTGGATAAACTCTTAAGGATACATCCACACTCACCCGAATACCCCGTTTCAATGAATTATGTGGAATTTATGATTGACATGCCCTGGAATGAGTATTCAAAGGATAAGTTTAATCTCAATCATGCTCAAAAAATATTAGAAGCTGACCATCATGGCCTGGAGAAAGTTAAAGAGAGAATTATAGAATATCTTTCGGTACTGAAGCTGAAAAATAATATGAAGGCGCCTATTGTGTGCTTTTATGGCCCTCCGGGTGTTGGTAAAACTTCTTTGGGAAAATCAATAGCAAGAGCGCTGGGCAGACAGTGTGTCAGAATGTCACTCGGAGGGGTGAGAGATGAAGCTGAGATCAGGGGGCATAGAAAAACCTATATTGGCGCCATGCCTGGGAGCATTATTAAAAATATTAAGAAATCAAAATATTCAAACCCTGTATTCATACTGGATGAAATTGATAAAATAGGCACTGATTTTAGAGGAGATCCGGCATCGGCATTATTAGAAGCGCTGGATCCGGAACAAAATGAATCATTTGTTGATAATTACCTGGAGGTTGATTACGACCTTTCCAGGGTTTTATTTATTACCACTGCAAATTCCCTGGATACTATTCCACATGCCTTGAAGGATAGAATGGAGATCATTGAAATTAATGGTTATACCCCAGAAGAAAAAATACAAATAGCTAAAAAACATCTTATCCCAAAACAAAGGACAGAAAATGGCTTGAACGCAAAAGATATTAAATTCACCCCGCAAGCAATTAACAGGATAATTCAGGACTACACAAGAGAATCTGGTGTCAGGCAGCTTGAAAGAAAAGTAGCTGGTGTAATAAGAAAGGTTGCCAAGTCCAAAGTATTGGAAGAAAAGCATAATAAAACCATCCAGCCAATAGATGTGTTGAAACATTTAGGCGCTCCTATATATGATAATGAATTGTATGAGAAGATCAATGTGGCAGGAGTTGCCACTGGCCTGGCTTGGACACAATTCGGTGGTGAAATTCTTTTCATTGAATCTACCTTATTCAGAGGTAAAGGTAAGCTCACACTATCGGGCAAGCTTGGAGATGTGATGAAAGAATCGGCAACAGCCGCCTTATCTTACCTGAGAGCCAATGCCGAAACAATTGGCATTGATCACAGGGTGTTTGATAATTTTGATTTGCATATACACGTTCCTTCAGGCGCTGTTCCCAAAGACGGGCCATCAGCCGGTATTACAATTTTTACTTCTTTGGCATCTGTTTTTACGCAAACAAAAATTAAAGATAAGTTAGCGATGACAGGGGAGATAACCCTGAGGGGAAAAGTGCTACCGGTAGGCGGCATCAAAGAAAAGATACTTGCGGCAAAAAGAGCAGGGATTAAAGAACTTATTCTTTGTGCTCAAAATAAAAAAGATGTTGATGAAATTAAGCCAGATTATATTAAAAATTTAAAAATCCATTATGTAGAAAATGTTGATGAGGTATTGGAACTTGCATTAACGGGTGAGAAGGTTGAGAAACCGGTGGATCTGTCTGTGAAAGTGGAGGATAAGAAGCTGGGATATGAGGAGGCTTTGGTTGAATAGTTAGATCATTTGTATATTTTGTAATACAAAATTAATTGTTATTCTATTTGTTATCTATTAAAGATTTATTAGCTTTGTAATAAAAGATAAATCATGCAACTAAAACTAAATATCGCTTACCAACAAGTTTTTAATCTTTTAAAACAATTGCCTGTTGCAGAATGGAAAAAATTGAGGGGTGAAATAGACAAAGAATTGACTGAAAAAAAACAAAATTTGTCCCCAACGAAGAGAGGGAACTATAAAAGAGAAAAAGGATTTGGTTGTTTGAAAGGAAAGGTATGGATGGCAGATGATTTCAATGAACCTTTAGATGACTTCAAGGAGTATATGCCGTAATGAATTATTTAGCTGATACTCAAACACTAATTTGGTATTTAGAGGGGAACCCAAAATTGTCAGAAAAAGCTGAAAACACTATCAAGGATAATAACAATAAATTATTAATAACATTGAAATTCTGATAAAAAAATATAAACCATCAATGAAGCAATGAAACAATGAAACAATTCGTTACAGCTATAAATTTCCGTAATGTTCTATCGGAGTCCCACTCCAAGTGGGGCTCCGAATGAAGATTGCCATAATCCCCTAATGTTTAGAAAATATTTAATTAGCGCATAGCGCTGCTGTTTAAAGGAGATCAAAAACCAGTTTTGTATTTTACCCCGCCAAATGACGGGGCTAATATTTATATGGATTTATTATTCTATTGTTTAAAGAAGAGTAAAAACCCGTTTTGTATTTTACCCCGTCAAACGGCAGGGCCATGCCCCGCCAGTTGGCGGGGCTATGTGCTATGCGCAATAACAACTTTCATTACCTACCACTCCTATTCTCAAATAGGCGGCAAAAATACCTACGATTTTTTAAACCTTCCTGTTAATGCCAGGGTGGCAGCTATGGGTGGTGTAAATGTTTCTTTGATTGACTATGACGTAAGCATGTACTTCTCAAACCCGGCTTTATTAAATAAAGAGATGGTGAAATATATCAGCTTAAATTATATGCCATTTTATGCCGGAATAAAAAACTCAACGCTTGCTTATGCACATGATTTTGGAAAAGCCGGAATTTGGGGTGGAGGATTGCAATACATTAATTACGGAAAGTTTCAGCAACGGGATGCGTCAGGCAATTACCAGGGCGATTTTCGGGCAAGCGAATATGCTTTTTATTTCTCTTATGCACACAAAATTGAAAATTATACGCTTGGCGCTAATTTGAAATTTGTCGGTTCAAATATCCAGTCCTATAGCGCTCATTCGGTTTTGTTTGATCTTGGCGGGTTATATAGCCATCCCACAAGAGATTGGGATATTGGTATGGTCTTTAAGAATATAGGTTTCCTGAAAAGATATCCTACCAAAATCCCTTTTGATGTTCAGTTGGGTATGAGCTATAAATTGGAACATATGCCGCTCAGGGCATCAATTACTATGCATCACTTGAATTATATGATTGATTGGCTTATATTTGGCGGTACGGATATTGTGTACCTGGATCCAAATAACACAGGCCTTGTTGATGAATTTGGAAATAAAACCAGTGAGGATAAAAAGTTGAGTGAAAAGATCGCCAGGCACTTCATCTTTGGAGGAGAATTTATTATGAGTCCGAATTTTTATCTGCGGGCAGGTTATAATCATCAAAGAAGAAAAGAATTGAAATTGGAGACAAGATCAGGCCTTACAGGATTTTCTGCGGGTTTTATGATAAAGATAAAGACGTTTGAATTTGCTTTTTCAAGAGCGTGGTATCATGTGGCAGGGGGTAAGAATTATATTACAGTTACCAGTAATCTTGGATCATATTTTAAGAAAACAGAAAGGCCGGTTGACAATTAAAAAGCTCCACACACCCCACATCAACAGACTATATAGTGCTTGTCTATAATGTCAAAAATATTCGTTAATGAAAATCCAAAGTTTCAACATTAAGTCGGCAGTTGGCAGTCGGCAGTCGGCAAATTTGCTGACTGCCGGCTGTGGACTGCCGACTTTTTAATCAACTTACCTGCCTGCGGCAGACAGGCGAAGTTATGTTTTTACTATAATATATTAAACATTCGACTTTATAGACAGACACTATATAAACAATTCTGTTAATTAAAGAAATCACAAGACATATTCAAATTAAATTATTATTTGTATCTTTGCTCTTTGTATATGTTTTTTTAAAAAACTTTGCGTCTCCGCGACTTTGCGGTGAAAAAAATAGGGTTGATTACGGATAGTCATTAACAATAAATACAATGATAGATAACGACAACTACCTGACTCCAAAACAAATTGTTAAGGAATTAGACAAATACATCATCGGGCAAAAGGATGCCAAAAAAAACGTGGCAATTGCTTTGCGCAACAGGTGGCGAAGGATGAAGACCAAAACCGAAATACAGCAGGAGATCACGCCAAATAATATCCTGATGATCGGTCCTACCGGGGTGGGTAAGACAGAAATTGCCCGGAGATTGGCAAAGTTAGCGGATGCTCCCTTTACCAAGGTTGAAGCTTCAAAATTTACAGAGGTTGGCTATGTAGGACGCGATGTTGAAAGCATGGTAAGAGACCTTGTAGACCAATCTGTTAATATTGTAAAGGCGGGGAAAAAAGAAGAAGTTAAACAAAAAGCAGCAGAGATCGTAGAAGAAATTATTCTCGATGCCTTGATTCCTCCGTTAAAAAAACCTGCATCCAAACCTCAAACCTCTGCCACGGTCCGTCAACAAGCCGGCCTGTCTATCAACCTTACTTCCGGCCATATTTCTTCTGAAGCTGATATAGCAAACCAGAAGGCAGGTAAACAAGCTGAGTCCCGATCTCAACCGGAACAAAATTCAGAATTGGCCGGGGATAATATGCCCAAAAACGATTATGAACTCAATGAAAAAACAAGAGAAAAATTCAGAGAAAAAATAAGAAGCGGGGAGCTTGACGACCGTAAAATAGAGATCAATATCCAGCAAAACTCGTCTGCAGGTATTGGCGTTATTGGTCCTGCCGGTGGAATTGATGAGGTATCTATGATGAATATCCAGGAAATGATCGGTGGAATGCTGCCGAAAAGGGCTAAAAAAAGAAAGCTTAAAATTGTCGAAGCGCGAAAGATATTGCTGGAAGAGGAGACTGCCAAATTGATCGATATGGATGAAGTGAAAGAAGAAGCAATCAATAAAGCAGAAAACACGGGCATCATCTTTATTGATGAAATTGATAAAGTTGCAAACAGGTCTTCAGGATCTGGCGGTCCTGATGTGAGCAGGGAAGGTGTACAAAGAGATCTCCTGCCAATCGTTGAAGGGAGCACTGTTAATACCAAATATGGTGTTGTCAGAACCGATCATATTCTTTTTATTGCTGCCGGAGCTTTTTACGTTTCCAAACCTTCAGACTTGATACCTGAACTGCAGGGGCGGTTTCCAATCAGGGTAGAGCTGGATAATCTGACCAAAGAAGATTTTTGCAAGATTTTAAAATATCCTAAAAACGCACTCACTAAACAATATGAAGCGCTGCTTGGTTCTGAAGATGTTGAGCTAAGCTTTACTGACGAAGCCATTGATATGATTGCAGAAATGGCTTTTGAAATCAATTCAAAACTTGAAAATATAGGCGCCAGAAGATTACAAACCGTAATGAGCCAATTGCTCAATGATATCCTCTTCGATGTACCTGATACAATCAGTCAAAATGCCAAAATACCAATCACCAAAGAGTTGGTAGAAGAAAGATTATCAGAGATGGTGAAGGATAAGGATGTGAGTCAATACATTCTTTAAAAATTATGAAACAGGAATCGCCACATCAATTCTTTCAAGGTAATCCGCAATCCGTTTCATAAGCCATCCGGGAGTAGAAGTAGCTCCGCAAATACCCACTGAGCTGTCAGGTGAAAACCAGGAAGCGTCAATCTCACTTTCATTCTCAACAAAATAACTGTTGGGGTTCACAGATTTACAAACACTATATAACGATTTGCCATTTGAGCTTTTTTTGCCGCTTACGAAAATGATCACATCGTGGAGCCTGGCAAATTCCTGCAACTGTGGTTCACGGTTAGAAACCTGCCTGCAGATGCTGTCATTAAATTCAAAATCTATGATCTGTCCGTCCGGATCAGCTTCCCTGATCTTCTCTTCTATTAACTTTTTAATTTTATAAAATCCTTTGGTACTTTTCGTAGTTTGACTATAAAGGGATATCGGTTTGGTAAAGTCAATATTATCAATGTCCTCTTCTGAGCTAATGATGATGGCTTTGTCTTTTGTTTGTCCTGCCAAACCTATCACTTCAGCGTGTCCCTGTTTGCCATAAATCACTATTTGCCCTTCATCTTCAGATATTTTATCAAAAGAATGTTTTACCCTGTTTTGCAATTTTAACACAACCGGACAGGAGGCGTCAATGAGCGCTATGTTATTTTCAAGGGCTATTTTATATGTTTCGGGTGGTTCACCGTGGGCGCGTATCAGCACTTTGCAATTTTTTAATTCTTTAAGCTGTTCATAATCAATGATCCGTAACCCTTTTTTATAAAGCCGGTCTACTTCCATACTATTATGAACAATATCTCCCAGGCAATACAATATTTCTGAATCCTTGAGCTCATATTCTGCTATTTCAATAGCATATTCCACCCCGAAACAATATCCGGAATTTTCGTCTATGGTTACTTTCATTTTTTCAGTTAGAGGATTTAATGCAAAGATAACATTTTTTAGAATAAATATAATATTTAATTGTATCGGAATTTCAACCCATGAGATAATTAACATATCTCACGGGGTCAATTTACAGAGTTATGTTCTTTCTTTTCTGAAACTTCGCCCGTTTAACTAAAAAACCCACCAACGGTTGCAGCGTATCAGGTACATTACTTTTACTTAGATGCATGGTACGGGAGCCGTCATTTGATTCAACACTCAAAGTATAATTTTCCTGGTCAGGCATTGCATCCACTGAAGGCTGCTCAATATCAAAGAAAGCTGTTTTGGAAATTAAAGTTTTAATTTGCACGGCTTCCTTATCCGGGATTTTATCACAATCAAGCTCAATAACCTTTTGCAGACCTGCAAAACCACCGGTTTGTTTAAATTTGATCTTCATCGATTAAATAACTATTGTATAACTATCGTATAACTATTGAATTACCCTTGAACATCAAATAAAATAATCACTTCAAATAACTTTTACTCTTTCCCACGCCTTCTTCACCGCCTTCTCTTCCAGGCTTTTTTTGCCAAATAGGTCACGGGCAGTATGTATCGTTGCACGGGCAGCTTTTGAGAAATTTGCATTTCGTTTCAATTTGTCACGCAGCGTAACATACCAGATCAAACCTGCTTTTTGCCAGGCATTTCCTCCGATCTCAACAGCCACCAGATAGAAAGCATGATTGGGAATACCTGAATTGATATGTACGCCTCCATTGTCGTCCCACGGAGGTAATTCCAGGTAATCATCCATGGTTGCAGGCTGAGGATCATCGCCTAAAACAGGATGCCCCTGATAAGCCGTACCTGGCGCTTTCATAGACCGGAGGGCATATTGGTTTCCTATCAATACATTCCTGCCAATCAGCCAGTCGGCATCTTTTGCCTGCTGGTTTGTTTTTTTCTGTTTAACCAATGAACCGAATACATCAGCAAAGGATTCATTGAGTGCACCGCTTTGATACCGGTAACGTAAATTTGCTTCATACTGGATAACGCCATGAGTTAATTCATGGCCTATAATGTCCAGGTCTATGGTAAAACGTGTAAAAATTTCCTCATCCCCATCACCATATATCATTTGCTTACCATTCCAGAAAGCGTTGTTGTAATTTACCCCGTGATGTACGGTTTGGTCAATGATCATTCCGTGATCATCAATAGAATTTCTATCGTACTCATTCTTATATAGATCCCAGGTATGCCCTGCACCGTCATAAGCTTCGTCAGCAGTAACATCACCGGTAGGTTTGTCCCCTTCACTTCGCACCAATGATCCGGGTAATATCTCCTGGTTCTTTGCATCGTAAACACGCCTGTAGCGTTTTTCAGAGTGATGATCAACACCGGCAACCATACTTTGCAGGTCAGTTCCAGAATGTTCAGCCATCGTTGACCGCTCCATACGCACATGACTGGATTGCTTAATGGTTTGAAGCGCTGCTTTCCTTATTTTCGTGCTGCCTTTTTCCACCATATTTTCAAGCATGTAAGGCGGGATGATGCATAGGATTGGGTTATGTGTTTTATACATTAATTATTGCTTTAGAATATTTCGGGTTTAAAGTTTTTATTATTTGTTATAGAAGCGCTCTTCCCCGTTGCCCGAATTACAAACAATCCTTTCCTGTCTGCGTATACTTCGGCTTTTGATTCTACTCTTAAATAAGCAACGGCTCCATATAATTTCATATTTTTATATTCTGAAAATGCTTCTTTAAAGTCATTTAGGTTTTCTATAAAATCGTTTACATCATCTGGTAGTAAAGTTGTTTTTACTTCCACAGCAACTATTTCTGTTCTGTTTATGGCAATGATATCTATTTCCATTTGTCTTCCATTATATCTTCTTTTTAATCTTAAAGCAGTATGTTTAACATCAATACCTCGTTGTTTAAGAAGATTTACTAAATCTCCTGCTACGAGTGATTCTATAAGTTTGCCCCACTGCCCGGTAAATAAACTTTCAAGTTTATTGCTCCTTTTTTCAAATCTTTTTTCAGCCTCAGCAGATCTTTTATTAGCCTCAGCAGACATTTTATTAGCTTCAGCAGATCTTTTATCAGCTTCAGCAGATCTTTTTTCAGCCACAGCAAACAAATCTAATATATCTTGTTTTGTAAGTGTCTTTTCCATATTGAAATATTTTTTTGTATCGGAATTTCAATGTTTTAAGTTCGGTTAATAGTGAATTATAATTTTTTATAATTAATTATCAGGTTCTGGGTTCTTGGCTCTGGGTTCTGGCTTTTTGCTTTTGGTTACTGACTACTTATTTGTATCAATAATGCTTTTTTACAAGATTCTTTACCAGCGCCCAGTACCCAGTGCCCAGCAACATAATTTTATTTATACTAAACTCAATTCAATATAATTACTCTTTTAAATCAATTTACAAAGTTAAGTTCTTATTGCTTTAGAATATTTCGGGTTTAAAGTTTTTATCATTTGTTATAGAAGCGCTCTTCCCCGTTGCTCTAATTACAAACAATCCTTTCCTGTCTGCGTATACCTCGGCTTTTGATTCTACTCTTAAATAAGCAACGGCTCCATATAATTTCATATTTTTATATTCTGAAAATGCTTCTTTAAAGTCATTTAGGTTTTCTATAAAATCGTTTACATCATCTGGTAGTAAAGTTGTTTTTACTTCCACAGCAACTATTTCTGTTCTGTTTATGGCAATGATATCTATTTCCATTTGTCTTCCATTATATCTTCTTTTTAATCTTAAAGCAGTATGTTCAACATCAATACCTCGTTGTTTAAGAAGATTTACCAAATCTCCTGCTACGAGTGATTCTATAAGTTTGCCCCACTGCCCGGTAAATAAACTTTCAAGTTCATTGCTCCTTTTTTCAAATCTTTTTTCAGCCTCAGCAGATCTTTTATCAGCTACAGCAGATCTTTTATCAGCCTCAGCAAACAAATCTAATATATCTTGTTTTGTAAGTGTATTTTCCATATTAAAATATTTTTAGTAGAATAAATCTTTTTAAATTAAACTTTTGTTGTGGTGATCTTTGGTACATTTTCTACAAATGTATGAAATTATCTTTTATTAATCACTATAATTCATACTTTTTCCTACTTTTGTCCGGAATTTTTTTAAACACAAATTACCACCGGGAAATCTGTGCTTTTATCTGTGCCTGCCCCGATTTCCCGGTGGTAATCTGTGTTTATGAAAATCCTCATCGTTGACAAATTACACCCTTCAATTATTCCCAGCCTGCATGATATAGGCTTTGAAGTAGATTATCTGCCGGATATAGACAATGCAGCAATTCCTGACATTATACACAGATATGAAGGAATAATTTTAAGAAATAAATTTGAAATAGACAAAACGATACTAAAAAAAGGGGGAAAGTTAAAATTCATCGCCCGTGCCGGAGCCGGTATGGATCTAATTGATGTACAAGCTGCTAAAAAAAGAAATATCCATTTAATAAATGTACCGGAGGGTAACAGGGATTCTTTAGCCGAACATGCAATCGGGATGCTTTTGGCATTGCTCAATAAAATGCTTCTCTCTGATAAAGAAGTTAGAAGCAGGATATGGAACAGGGAAAGCAATCGCGGCACTGAACTAAAAGGAAAAACAGTCTGCATCATCGGTTATGGAAATATGGGAAAGGCGTTTGCAAAAAGACTAAGCGCTTTTGACTGTAAAGTGCTGGCGTATGATAAATATCTTAAAAATTACACCGATAAATACGCTAAAGAAGCCTCCATGGAGGAGGTTTTTGAAAAAACCGATATTATCAGCTTTCACTTACCCCTGACAGAGGAAACACGGCAAATGGTAAATAATGCGTATCTTGGCAGCTTTAAAAGATCTTTCTGGCTTATCAATACGGCCAGGGGAGAAATATTAAGATCAAAAGCGCTGGTACAGGCAATCAGTGAGGGTAGGGTAAAGGGCGCTGCTTTGGACGTGCTTGAAAATGAAAATCTGGAAGAGCTTACTGAAGATGAAAAAAAAAGCTTTAATTATTTGGCAAGTTCTGACAAAGTATTGATGACCCCGCATACAGGCGGCTTGACCTATGAATCGTATGTAAGGATCAATGAGGTGTTGGTGGGGAAGATCAAAGAGTTGGTTGCTAAGGGAGAAGTGGTTAAGAGGTGAATATAATTAAAATGCATGCGTGTATGCATGGTTGCATGAATGCATACACTCATGCATTCATGCAACCATGCAAATATTAAATCCTTCATATTTTTCTGATAAATAATTTTTTTATTCAAAAAATTTGCTTTTTAATTTTTTTATGTAAAAATTTGCATTTTAATATTTGTAATTATTATCTTTGGGGCGGCAAAATATATTTTTAATATACCTTTAAAGTTAATGCTAAGAACAAAATTATATCTCATTCTTGTTTTATTGTTTTCAGGATTATTGATGATAACCTGTAAAAAAGAAGATGATAAGATCAAACCTGTTGAAGTGCCTCCGAATAGCAGGGTTGAGATTGATTATAGCGGGGCAATCGTCAATGATGACGACTGGATTGAAATTGACGGAGTGCGCTATACTCATAAATTAGATTCTTTTAATATTACCTCCGTTCTTGATAGCGGTTATTTATTAACCACCATTAAAGCAGATTCTGCAATAGTGATTGACACAATAAGTATAGACACAACAGGATTTACAGTTGATTCCTCAATAACACAAATAATAGAGCTCCAACCCCCTCAAATAGATACCACTGCTACTATCATTGATACGACTCAAATAATTATAATTATAACCCCACCTGATACAACATATTTTATAGATACAACTTACGTGATCCAAATCACTTATTTTAATGATACTATATATGGTTACGATACAATATATAATATCAATTACCCAACCGTTACCAGTGATACTGTAATAATCACTACAAATAATTATCATAATCCCGGGGGTTCTTTATTGTTAATGCTGTTAAAAAGTGATGCATTTATTCAATCAATAGATACGTCAAATATGCCTACGATTAGTATAGTGCAAAGTGTTACGGCTGACTCGACTAAGGCTCAAATCAGCCAAATTTATCCAGGCAATGTTACTTTGTGGGATACATTTGATTTAAAAATAGGAGCTACAACAGTTTTCTATGTTGCTACTGAACCAAAAATTTCTAATGTTACATTCGGATTGACCCAGGCAATTAAAGATGAAATGACCGCCAATCCTACAGGAGATTGGAGCACTGAATTAGACTCATTATTACCTGCGTTAGATAAGGCAACTTATATTGAATTAAAGGGCAAAAATATTAACACTCCTTTTACTGTTACGTCAGTCACTTTAAATGGCGCAGCTAATTATAGCGCTGATAAATATATCTTAAAAGTAAAAGGCGGTGAAGTACTGAATAGTGACAATATGTTTGATATTAGAAATGCGCTTGATTGGAGAGCTAAAACCATACAGATTGAGTCAAAAATAGGGACAGCTATTAATATTAAAACAATTACGGGATACAAAGCTAAAATTACTTATTACTAAAGGTTTTATATTTAGTATAAATTATCAAAATGATAAAACATTTGTGGAACCTATAATAACTTTTGTTACTTTGGTAGCCGGATTTATAACGGTTATTGTTGGAATTGTTACTATTGTTTGGTTTATCATGGATACCAGAAAAGAAAACAGTAAAGTGTTGAAAGAAATAAAAGCAGGGCAATTAATTATGGCAAGAATATTGGAAAAGATTGAATTAAATACAAGAAAAACATTACTTTTTATATTTATCACATTTATTTCTTTTTCAACGGTTTTTGCCCAGAGCGGCAAGCTGTCAGGTAAGATCATTGATGCCGGGACCAATGAGGCGGTACTCTTTGCCAATATTGTAGCGCTGCAAAATGGCGTTCAAAAAGGAGGTTCAACCTCTGATTTTGATGGTAAATATATGATCACTCCGCTTTCTCCCGGTGAATATGATGTAGTGGTTTCTGTAGTAGGATATGCAAAGAAAACTATCCAGGGTGTAATTATTAATTTTGAAACAACCACGCGGCTTGATATTAAAATAACTTCTACTACTGAAATGCTTGAAGAAGTTGTCATTTATGACAAACCCCTGATCGAAATTGATCAAACTTCTACAGGTGCAAAACTGACGGCAAAAGAAATAGAGCTATTACCTACCAGGAATATAAATGCAATTGTTAATACTACCGGTGGCGTATTTTCAAGTGATGATGGTGAAGCAGTGAT
>VRUD01000029.1:0-1760 GCA_019456305.1 Cytophagales bacterium
CTCCTCCTTATTATTTTAACTGGAGTAATGGAGATACAATAGAGGATATCAGCGGATTAAGTGCCGGTAATTATTCTGTTATATTTTCCGATACCAATAATTGTATTACAGGTACAAATGCCGGTATATTGAATATAGCCGTAGGATACCAGATAAGCAATGTGATCGTATCCAACGATTTTTGCGGAGATAGCAATGGTTATATTGACATTACCGTTTCAGCCGGTACACCTCCTTATACTTATCTGTGGAGCAACGGAGCAACTACAGAAGATATTACAGCGTTGAGCGAGGGAAATTAC
Organism: Cytophagales bacterium; assembly: GCA_019456305.1. Classification (NCBI taxonomy): domain Bacteria; kingdom Pseudomonadati; phylum Bacteroidota; class Cytophagia; order Cytophagales; species Cytophagales bacterium. The sequence continues at coordinate 303 of VRUD01000029.1, forward strand.
AGCGTAACTGTTAGCGATTTCTATGGCTGCACTAAAGATACCAATGCTAATATAGTGAATATTGTCAGTGGCTATATGGTAAGTGACACAATTATAACAGATGAGATTTGTGGAGATGGACAAGGGGCTATTGATATTACTGTCTCAGGGGGTACTTCCCCTTATAGTTATTTATGGGATGATCCTTTATCACAAACAACAAATATTGCCACCGGTTTATTTGCTGGTACATATACCGTTATCATTACCGATAATAACGGATGTGATATGACGGCTGTTATAGACGTATTGAATCAAACAGTTAGTATTAGTTTAGATACTACCATCATAACGGATGAAATTTGTGGAAACGCACAGGGGGCAATTGACATAACTGTTAACGGAGGAGCGCTTCCTTACGCTTTTAACTGGAGCAATGGAGATACTACCGAAGATATTATCGGGTTAAATGCCGGCAGTTATACCTGCATTATTACTGACAATAACGGGTGTGATTTTACAACTGTTATAGATGTATTGAATCAAATAGACAATATTAATTTAGACACTACCATCATAACCGATGAACTCTGTGGAAACGGACAGGGGGCAATTGATATAACCGTTAGCGGAGGAACGCTGCCGTACATTTTTGCCTGGAGCAATGGAGATACTACCGAAGATATTACCGGATTAAATGCCAGCAGTTACACCTGCATTATTACTGACAATAACGGATGTAGTATTACTACCCTATCTATTGATGTATTAAATCAAACAGCCAATATTAGTTTAGACACCACAATTATAACCGATGAAAGCTGTGGAAACGGGCAGGGGGCAATTGATATAACCGTTAACGGAGGAACGCTGCCGTACGTTTTTGCCTGGAGCAATGGAGATACTACTGAAGATATTAGCGGATTAAATGCCGGCAGCTACACATGCGTTATTACCGATAATAATGGATGTAATATTACCACCCTACCTATTGGTGTAGTAAATCAAACAGGCTTTTTCAGTTTAGACACCACCATGATAACAGATGAAAACTGCGGTGACGGGCAAGGGGCTATTGATATAACGCTATCGGGTGGCGTTTTTCCTTACAATTTTGCCTGGAGTACAGGAGATACATTAGAGGATATAAGTGGATTGAATGCCGGTAATTACACTTGTCAAATAACCGATTCCAACGGTTGTATTATTAATCTATCAGCAACTGTAAAAAATGCTGCAGGAAGTTTGATACTAAATAGTTCAATTGTAACGGATGAAATTTGCGGTAACGGGCAAGGGGCTATTGATATAACTGTTTCAGGCGGAACGATACCTTACATTTTTACCTGGAGCAATGGAGATACAACCGAAGATATTAGTGGATTAAGTGCCGGTAATTACACTTGTCAAATAACCGATTCTAACGGTTGTTTCATTAATCTGTCAGTAACTGTAACAAATGTTGTGGGAAGTTTGATT
>VRUD01000029.1:1860-47482 GCA_019456305.1 Cytophagales bacterium
ATGGATACTTCAATTGTAACAGATGAAATTTGCGGTAACGGGCAAGGGGCTGTTGATATAACTGTTTCAGGCGGAACAACACCTTACACTTTTACCTGGAGCAATGGAGCAACTACAGAAGATATTAGTGGATTAAGTGCCGGTAATTACACTTGTCAAATAACTGATATTAACGGTTGTATTCTTAATCTGTCAGCAACTGTAACAAATGCTGTGGGAAGTTTAATTATGGATACTTCAATTGTAACAGATGAAATTTGCGGTAACGGGCAAGGGGCTGTTGATATAACTGTTTCAGGCGGAACGACACCTTACATTTTTACCTGGAGCAATGGAGATACAACAGAAGATATTAGCGGATTAAGTGCCGGTAATTACACTTGTCAAATAACCGATTTTAACGGTTGCATTATTAATCTGTCAGCAACTGTAACAAATGCTGCAGGAAGTTTAATACTAAATAGTTCAATTGTAACGGATGAAATTTGCGGTAACGGACAAGGGGCTGTTGATATCTCTGTTTCAGGCGGAACAACACCTTACACCTACCTCTGGAGTAATGGAGCAACTACAGAAGATATTAGTGGATTAAGTGCCGGTAATTACACTTGTACAATTACTGATATTAATGGCTGTGTTATTAATATATCTGAAAATGTACTAAACCAAACAGGCACCTTTAGCTTAGACACCATTATTGTAACATACGAAATTTGTGGTAACGGACAGGGCGTTATTGATATCACTGTTTCGGGTGGCATTTCACCTTATACGTATGCCTGGAGCAATGGGGCTACGAGCGAAGATATCAACGGATTGAGTGCAGGAAATTATTCTGTCGTAATAACTGATAATAGCGGGTGTATTATTAATCAAACAGTTGATGTTTTAAATGCAACGGGCACCTTTAGCTTAGACAATATAATTGTAACCGGTGAATATTGTGGTAATGGGCTGGGTGCTATAGATGTGACCATGTCGGGTGGAGTTACTCCCTACTCATTTACCTGGAGCAATGGAGCAGTTACTGAAGATATAACCGGATTAAGCGCTGGTAATTATACCTGTGTCATTACCGATAGCACGGGTTGTATTATCAATACAGCAGGAGATGTATTAAACCAGACTTTTGGTTATAGTGTAGATTCCATAATTGCCATAGATGAAGTATGTAATAACGGACAAGGCGCTATAGATATAACCGTTTCCGGGGGTTTTCCTCCATATACTTTTGCCTGGAGTAATGGAGGCACAACTGAAGATATTATTAATTTAACTGCGGGTAACTATACTTGTATCATTACTGATAGCTTGGGATGTATTCTCAATACAGGTGGAACTGTTTTAAACGAAACACAAGGCTTTAATTTAGCCGCTGCAATTGTCACAGATGAAATATGTGGTAACGGGCAAGGCACTGTAGATATAACCGTTTCCGGGGGTGTTCTGCCTTATTCTTTCGCCTGGAGTAATGCAGCGACCACTGAAGATATAAACGGATTAAGTGCCGGTAACTTTACAGTAACCATTACCGATTCATTGGGCTGTATTGCCGGTACAACAGTAACTGTACTAAACGATCCGGGGAACTTGATCATTAGTAACGTCACCATAACTGATGAAATTTGCGGCAACGGAAGTGGCGCTATTGACATTACTGTTTCAGGAGGGTATGCTCCCTATACTTTTATATGGAGTAATGGAGCTGTTACAGAGGATATTACAGGATTGAGTGCAGATACTTTTACTGTTACCGTTACTGATTCAAATGGATGTGTAAGCGGTACTACCATTACTGTCTTAAATAGTCCAGGCACCTTAACCATCAGCAATGTAGGGATCACAGATGAAGTATGTGGCAATGGAGCAGGCGCTGTTGACATTACCATTTCAGGCGGATCTGCTCCTTATACTTTTGTGTGGAGCAATGGAACTGTTACAGAGGATATTACAGGATTGAGTGCAGATACTTTTACTGTTACAATTACCGATTCAAACGGTTGTATTACCGATACTTCCGTAACCGTACTGAACAGTCCCGGAACATTAAGTATGACCATTACGGGTATAACGGACGATAATTGCGGCTATGGCATTGGTGCTATAGATATTACCGTTACCGGTGGCAATGCACCCTATAATTTCATCTGGAGCAATGGAGCAACCACTGAGGATATTAGCGGGTTAGATACAGGAATATATACTGTAATTGTTACAGACAACAACGGCTGCCTGGTAACAGAAAGCGCCACTATTAATGATTCCACCGGGGGGCCGCCACTGACAAGTAATATAATTGGATTTACAACTGTAAGTGAATTTGCCATAGAAAATTATTCTGTTGCGCTTAATGCAGGGTCCGAATATTATTGGGCTGTTACCGGTGGTAATCAAATAAGCGGTGGCTTAACAAATGCGATCGGTGTATATTGGGGCGCTGCGGGTACGGGATTGTTGTCTGTTGTTGAAAAAAGCAGTAACGGGTGTTTTGGTGATACGATTTATTTGACTGTAAATATAGGTGGAACGGGTATAAATATTGAAGATACTTCACTTATTTCAGTAAAAGTTTATCCAAATCCAAATACAGGAACCTTCACCCTGGAATTACAGATAATAGAAGAACAGAATGTACAGTTAAAGATCATAAATATCCTTGGCATTGAGGTATTTTCGGAGGAGCTAATAATGGGTTCCCGGAACTTGCCGGGACGGGTAGAAATTTATCACAAGGTAATTGATTTTAAAAAATACGCAAGTGGGATTTATCAATTGCGAATAGTTACAGATCAAGGAGTTATAACGAGACATATAACTATAAATAAATAATAAATAATAACAATCATGAACAGGCTATTACTGATTTTTTTCGTATGGTTTGTCTCTTTTCAGTTTTTATTCCTGATACAAGCCAATTCGCAAACTACTATATTCACAGTAGGTACAGCAAATACCACCACCTCAGGTACAGGAGAAACCCCTTTTGGAACCTTTTATGAGGATAACAAAAATCAGATACTGTTCCTTGCCTCCGAGCTTCAGGCGCTTGGAATGGGGCCTGGAAATATTTATTCAATTGCTCTCAATGTTTCAACTGCAGCAGCTCAGACAATGAATGGATTTAAAGTTCTGATAAAAACCACCACTTCTACTGCAGTGACAAGCTGGGAAACCGGGCTGATTCCGGTTTTTTTAGGTAATCATACTGCCACAACGGGCTGGAATACTTTTACATTTTCTACACCATTTTTCTGGGATGGTGTTTCCAACATTTTAATTCAAACATGCTTTGATAATAATAACTGGACGAGCAATTCCTCTGTTTTTTATACCGCAACAACATTTAATTCAAATGGTTACCGGTATTGTGATTCGTGTGTCCCTGATATCTGTATTGATATGACGTTTACAGCCGGTACACTTCAAAGACCTAATACACGGTTTGAATATGCTCCATTAACTGATATTGACGCTGGTATCACTCAAATAACTTCCCCGGTTTTGGGATGCGGCTCAGCAGTATTTGAAGATGTCTCTGTAATTATTGAAAATTTTGGCTTAGATACCATTTCCACACTTGACGTATCTTATACAGTCAATGGTGGAGTACCAGTTACCGAAAATATAAGTACCACTATTCTTCCGGGAAACAACTTTACCCATACATTTGCAACTCAAGCCAATTTAGGTACTTTCGGAACTTATACTTTTGATGCCTGGGCAACACTGGCTGGAGATACCAATAATATAAACGACAGCATTACAAATTACCAGGTTTTACGCGACTCTATTTTTATATTTGTAGAAAATATTTGTATACATGATGCTCCGGGCGGAGCAGGTAGCTGCAACTTTTCCAATGATCTATGTAATGACGGTAATGATTTTGGAGATATCACACTAAAAACATCACCCTTATTTTTCATTAATACCCCAACCGTTGATTCCATAACCTTCTATTTATATTATACTGATTGTAGTTTTAGCACAAACGATTTTACATTTTATCTGAATAGTACACAAATTGGTACATTCACAAATACAATCCTGGAATGTGTATGTGCTCCATCATTGGGAACTTACCCATACATATTTAGCATCACTGATACAGCTGTTTTAAACGCTGCATGGAGTGATACAAGTACACTTGGCGTTCAACATAATAATATTGATATGGCAGCAGCCGGCTATGCTGCGACAGTTTATTCTCAAGTTCAATGTCCTCTGCTAACAGCTATTGAAGTTGCTAATGATACTAGCATTTGCATAGGTGACTCTATTTTGTTAAGCGTTGCCATAATTGATTCAAATATTTTGGTACCTCCTTACAGCTATTCATGGATTCCCTCAACGGGTTTGAGCTGTGATACCTGTCAAAGTCCACTAGCAAGTCCTTCTTCTACTATTACATATATGGTAATGGTAACCGATTCTACCGGCATTCAGGATTCTGCCTTTGTTACCGTAACGGTTTTCGTTGCTGCTCCGATTGCCAATGCAGGAACAGATACAACCATCTGCGAAGGGGATTTAATACAATTAAATGCTTCAGGTGGAGCAACCTATTTGTGGGACCCCGGTACAGGATTAAGTGATTCTATAATAGCTAACCCATTGGCAAATCCTTCAACAACAACGACCTGGTCGCTAACAGCGATCAATGCCTGTGGCAGTGATATAGATTCAGTAACGGTATTTGTTAATCCGCTACCTGTTATAACCATTAGTTCAGATACTGGTATTTGTCCTGGTGATAGCGTGCAATTAAGTGCAAGCGGAGGTGTTTCATATTCCTGGAACCCAACTTTGGGATTAGATAATCCTAATATTGCAAATCCCATAGCAAATCCCTTTGTTACAACTACTTATATTGTAGCTGTTACTTCTGACTCTGGTTGTACAGATTTTGCCACAGTGATAGTAATGGTAGATAGTGTTGCACAGCTAGTTGCTATTGCAGTTAAAGATACGATTTGTCTTGGAGATAGTACTCAATTATTTGCAAATTCTTGTCCACCGATGAATGATGATTTTGACCCGAATATCGATTTTGCTCTTTGGTCGGGCATTACAGGTGGAGCAGCAACTATTGATTGCGGATCGGTAAGTGGTTTTGCTTTATATTTTAATGGTTCCACAACGCGCGAAGCGATAACACAAAACCTGAATGTATTGGCGGGCGGTAACATCAACTTTTACCTCAAAATCGGATCAGGCGCTCCTCCTTGTGAAACAGCTGATGCCGGTGAGGATATCGTGCTTGAATATTCAACCGATAACGGTATTACCTGGAACAATATCAATACATATTTTACCGGTGGATATGTCACTTTTACAGCCATCAATGAAAATATGCCTGCCGGTGCTCAAACTGCAAGTACACAATTCAGATTTAAACAGATTATGTTTTCTGGTTCCTGCTGTGACCACTGGGCTATTGATGATGTAAACATCGCCTGCAGTGGAGTAGATACTACTTTGAGCTTTACATGGAATCCTTCGACCGGCTTATCCAACCCAAATATTTCCAATCCGTTAGCCAGCCCTTCTTCCACCACTACTTATGTGGTAGAGGCAGCTATTGGTACTTGTTCAAGCTTTGATACCATCACGATATATGTGGATACGGCAAATTTTATTGTTGCCAGCCCCGATACTGCTATTTGCTTTGGAGATAGCGTGCAATTAACTGCAACTGGAAGTGGAGCATATCTATGGTCTCCATCCACGGGACTAAGCTGTACCAATTGTCAAAGCCCTTATGCAAGCCCAACTGCTACCACAACTTATTATGTTACCACTCCTGCTGGCTGTACCCCTATTGACAGCGTGACGGTTAGCATTGGCGGTGGTCCAATCATTGCTTCAGCCACAAGAGATTCAATTTGCCCGGGTGATACTACTCAATTATTTGCCTATAGTTGCGCACCTGCACTTTTTTATGACGGTTTTGAAGACGGCACGTACAACAAATGGACTGACGCAGGCGGTGGCTATACCATTACACCTACCACCTCAACGGCTGCCGTTGGAAACTACTCGCTTCAATTATCTGGTGGAAACTGGGCTTTTTATGATGGGGTATATACTAATTTTAATCCCGGCACTCCTGATTACGTTGGTTTTTATGTAAACGCCACATCCACTTTTAATTGGGATGCTGGAGTGACAATTGGTGATAACAATACGACAACTAATGGGGGTATAATAACCTTCTCTGCAGATTGGTCTGGATCTTTTAACATGAATGGAATTTTCAATGTATTTAATGCAAATCAATGGTATCATATAGAATGCCAAAATATTGACTATATCAATGTAACCTTTGATTACTATATAGATGGTGTTCTTATTCAAGCCAGTGTTCCATTCAATTCTACTACCTCAACAGATATTTCTCAAATTCACTTATTTAATGTACAACCTGGAAGTATTGCTTATTTTGATGATATTATTATAGGCGCTCCCTGTAGCGGAATTGATACCACCTTGTCTTATACATGGACACCCGCTGCCGGATTATCCAACCCAAATATTGCCGATCCGGTAGCAAATCCCACTACAACCACATCATATATTGTTGTTGCCTCGGGTGGCGGTTGTTCAGCAACGGATACTGTCACAATTTATACAACCACACTTAATGTTGTTGCTAATGCCAGCACATCCCTTATTTGTTCAGGGGATACAGCTCAATTAAACGCTACGGCTAATATTGGAGGTACGTCCTTTTCATGGAACCCTCCTGCTGGATTGAGTTGTATTAATTGTCCTGACCCACTTGCAAATCCCGTGTCAACCACCATGTATTATGTTACGGGAACATCGGGGTCATGCACTGACATGGATTCGGTTTTGATCACTTTCGGCACAGGACCAATAGCGCCTTCCTGTACTCCAATAACTACCGCATATTGCTGCGGATATGGTATTTACAATGTTACTTTTAATACCATAAACAATACCACTGCCGATGGTATTGAGGGATACCAGGATTACAGTTGTTCAAATGCAACAAACGTAATTGTTGATCTGACCTATCCCATTTCCATACAAACAGGTGCAGGTGCAGGAAATGAAGAAAATGTAAGGATGTGGATTGACTACAACAATGATGGTGTTTTTGATAATGATTCCACCACCGAGCTTGTTTTTTGGTCTGACAATGTTTTACAAAATCATTCCGGAAATATTACCATTCCTTTTTCTGCAGTGATAAACACACCTTTACGTATGCGGGTAGGGTCTGATATATGGTGGAATACTGCACCTGCACCATGCGTAAATGTTTGGCGTGGTCAGTTTGAAGATTATTCTGTTGTTATACTGCCCAATACCATCCCTCCGGTAGCTGATTTCTCTATTAATATATTAGACATGTGCCAGGGAATCGTAAGCTTTACAGATCAATCATTATACAACCCCACTTCCTGGTTTTGGGATTTTGGTGATGGTATTGGACTCTCTGCGTCTCAAAATCCATTTTATGCATACAGTTTACCAGGCATTTATACCGTAACCTTAATTGTGACTAATCTTTATGGAAGTGATACCCTATCACAGCTAATCACAATAAACTCTCTAACGGGTAGCTTTACTATGAGCAACGATACGGTTAATATTGGTGTAGTTGTGAACTTTTTTGACAATAGTACTGGAGCTGATTCATGGAACTGGGATTTTGGAGACGGATTTTCTTCAATAATTCAAAATACTTTCCATGCTTATTTTTCAGTGGGGACCTATCCTGTAACTTTAACTGTTACCAACGCATCAGGTTGTATTGCACAAATAGTACAGCAAATAGTTGTAATTGATTGTGACGTAGGCCCGCAGACCGGTACTATTACCGGACCTTCCAATGTGAATGAATCTGCTACCGAGTTTTATTCGGTCACATTTCACGTTGGCTCAACGTATAGCTGGACAATTATTGGCGGAAATCAAACGAGCGGAGGCACAACTAATTTCATCACTGTACAATGGGGACCTTCCGGGAGCGGGCAAATAATCGTTGTTGAGATGGACAGTTTGGGATGTGCGGGGAATACTGTTAGTTTGATCGTTAATATAGGCCCTACTGGTACATTTGAAAATGAAATAGCTAAGCAAATGAATCTATATCCAAATCCAAATACAGGGAAGTTTATATTAGAAGTTTACGATTTAAGTCCTGAGAACCCGGGATACGATTGCTTTATTTATAATTTTTTAGGACGTGAAATAACCAAATTTAAGATCATAGATCAAAAAACCGAGATTGATTTGAAGGGGTATGCAAAAGGGATTTATTATTTAAAAGTGGTATCCGATGGAAAGGGAGCGATAAACAGGAAAGTGGTGATAGAATAATTGTATTAATAGTTATCAAATCCTTTTCTTTCATCAGAATGAATATGTCGTAAAAATACAAAAATTGCGACATATTATTAAAACATGTCGTTAGAATCAACATATAATTAGTGTTGAAAATAACATTTTTGCCAAGTCACTTTCCGATACAAAACTTCGAAAATATATTCTCCAGCAGGTCTTCAGTCGTTATTTCCCCCGTAATTTCACCCAAATAGTGCAACCCATTCCTGATATCTAAAGCTATAATGTCTCCTGTTTTACCTGTTTCAATACCATCGAGTACTTTGTTGAGTGCGTCTCTTGTTTGTACCAAACTATCGTAGTGGCGAATGTTTGTAACCACCGTATTTGCGGTTTTTATGGTTTTGGCATTGACCATTTCTAATAGCTTCTTTTTTAGCTTATCTATATTTTGGTTCTTTAAAGCAGCTATAAAAATGATCTCATAGGGTAGGGGAGTTCCTATGATATCTCCAGGTATAAGTTTTTTAAAGCTTGAGATAGTCTGCTCGTTACATTTGTCTATTTTATTTCCAGCAATCAAATATGGAATGTTGCCTGCCTGCCTGCCTGTTTGTCCCGTCTGTGCACTAACACTTCCAGCCCTGCCGCCAGGCCCGCCTGTATGGACAGGCGCAGGCAGGTAAGTATTTAGTTTTTTTAATTCTTCTTTTAGATTTTCAGGAGAGGTGTCATTCACGTCAAAAATATAAATGATCAAAGAAGCCTGATTCATCTTTTGATGTGTTCGCTCTACACCGATTGCTTCTATTTTATCTTTTGCTTTGCGTAGCCCTGCTGTATCTGTAAACCTGAAACTAATACCATCAATATTGATACGGTCTTCAATATAATCTCTTGTGGTGCCTGGAATTTTAGAAACAATGGCTTTTTCTTCGTTCAGTAAAGCATTAAGGAGTGTAGATTTGCCCACATTAGGTTTGCCAGCGATTACAATGGGCACCCCATCCTTGATCACGTTTCCAAGGTCAAATGAGTTTATGAGTGGTTGAATTACGTTTTGCAGTCCCTTGACCAATAATTTCAATTCTTTGCGGTTGGCAAATTCTACATCTTCTTCGCCAAAGTCTAACTCCAGTTCTATTAACGAAGCAAAATGTATCAATTTTTCTCTAAGCTGTTTGATCTCTGCAGAAAATCCTCCCCGCATTTGGTTCATGGCTGCCTGGTGTGCTGCTTCCGAATCAGAGGTTATCAGGTCTGCTACAGCTTCTGCTTGTGCGAGGTCGTATTGCCCGTTTAAAAAAGCTCTTTTGGTAAACTCTCCGGGCTGCGCAGGGCGTGCACCCTGCCTGATCAGCAATTTTATGATCTGAGTAACTATAAAAGCGGAGCCATGGCAGGAAATCTCTATCAGGTTTTCTTTGGTATAAGATTTTGGTTCTTTAAAAATAGAAACCAAAACTTCGTCAATAATTTTATTTCCATCTACAATCGTTCCATAGTGGATGGTGTGGGTTTGCTGCTTTTTAAGGTCTTTACCCTGAAAAACTTTGTCGCAAATATTGATTGCTTGTTTTCCCGAAAGCCTGACAACAGCTATTGCACTATTACCTTGAGAGGTGGCAGGGGCAACTATTGTATCGTTTAATGGATGACACAAGTTTATATTTACTTTATCATTTATGTGGTTGTTGTGTTATGGCAATAACTTCCCTATGTTTTTGTTCTGCCCTCTCTTCGCGATTTTCTTCTCTTTCATCAATCTTTTTAAACCAATCCAATACTTCTATATGGCGTTGTTCTACTCTTTCGTCACGTTTTTCTTCTCTTTCGTCACGTTTTTCTTCTCTTTCATCAATCTTTTTAAACCAATCCAATACTTCTTTATGGCGTTTTTCACCTTGTTGATTAATTGTTTTTACTGTTTCTTTCATCAACCGACCATTATTCCATGTCATCCAGGCAAGTACTATAGTGAGCAAAGTAATTGAAAAACCAAAAATTTCCATAAGCTGATCTGTTATTCGTGTTTGGTTAGGGTTTATAGCTGGCCTGAAACTCTTTCCAGGAAGTGGTTTTATGATGGTTCTCAGCGTAATAATGCAGGAGTTTTTCCAGGGAGTTAACTCTTTGATAACCAGGAACGACAGAAAGAACATTAACATCTTCATCTAAATACACTGTAGTAGGATAGCTCATTCTTCCTTTGAGGAGTTGGAAAGCCAGCTCATGACTTCTATATTTTGGAATAAAATTATAGGTTTTTCCTTTGAATATGATCGGCTGCTTGCCTTCGGCATTCAGCTTGACAGCATAAAATTTTTTATTTACATATTGCACAATTTTCGGATCTTTAAAGGTAGTGGCATCCATCCTTTTGCACCATCCACACCAGGAAGTATAAACATCAATAAATATCTTTTTTTTCTTTTTCTTTGATTTCTTTACCGCTTCTTCAAAGCTTATCCAGTTTATTTCCTCCGTTTCCGATGTTAAAACCTGTTGTTTAAACAGGAATCCCGATAAGGCCATTGCGACCACTATTAAGGGAATGAGCAATTGTGGGTATTTTTTTATCATGGTGTAATTTTTTTTAGAAAGTTAAATGATCTTTTTTCTTTTTATATCAAAAAAACAGCCAAAGTCATTAAAAAGTTGCAAGTTAATGAAAATAAATTATTATTTAAAAATAAATTATTGTAAATTAACGATTTCTTTCATTTTTCATTTCCCCCTCCCCACGCTTGTTGTACCCATTGAAATAAACCTTTTGAACTATATTTGGTAATAAAAAAGTCAATGGATCCGTCACTTGTGAGCGAAGTATCACCTACGGTAGCGGTGCCCTCAAAATATCCTGTCACAAAAACATTACCGGAATGATCTACTATAATACCGTTGCCATGGGTATAGCCAATACCCCCAGCTTGCTGCAGCCATTGTAATTGGCCTGATGAACTGAATTTGGTTATAAAAATATCTGTACCCCTTGGATTTGAAACTGAACCTGCCCCAAAAGTAGCTGTACCGGGTGTTTGCCTGGTAGCATAAATATTACCTGATGCATCTACTGAAATGCTGTTGCCGTAATCTTTTATGCTTCCCCTTGCCTGCTGCACCCAAAGCAGTGAACCCGATTGATTGTATTTAGCTATAAAGAGATCGGAGCTGGCTATGCTGGTAATGGTCTTTGAGCCACCGGGATCCTTCTTTGTAAAGGGGGTTTTTGCTTTCTTAGCAAAAAAAGCTTTACCTTCAAAATACCCGGTTATATAAATATTACCTGCCGGATCTGTTGAAATACCATTACCGAAATCATAACCATTCCCTCCTGCCTGCTGCACCCATTGGAATTTACCCGATGCATCATACTTAACCAAAAAAATGTCAGAACTGGCTATACTGGTAAGCATTTTTTCTCCAAAAGTTGCCCTGCCTTCAAAATAACCGGTTATATAAACGTTGCCTGCAGCATCTACGGCAAGGGCTTTGCTATAGTCGGTAGCTTCACTGCTGGCTTTCTGTGCCCAATTAAGAGCCTGGGAAAAGCAGTTGGTAGTAGGCAGTCCCGATAAAATTAATACAAACAAGAAACAGTTGATGCAAAAGAATCGGGATGTCGCTTTACTCCATAGGCAGTTGGCAATAATAATAGTAATAATGACTATCCGCCTTTGAACACAAATTGTAGTATTGATTGCATGATTGCATGGATGCATGGTTGCATGACGTGTTATTGATAATTTGATTTCCATTTGTCATTTGAATTTAATTTTGATATCAGGTTTTTATTCATTTTAATCATTTTATTTTCAAACTCATAGATTTTGTTATGATTCCCATATATGAGACAAAAAGTTGTGTTATCTGTACCAATCAATTTCTGAGCTACTATCCCAAAAACATGAAAAAATTGACAGTATGGGCAATATTTTTAATTTGTATTTAATTTTCCTATTATTTCCAAACATGGAATAACATAGCACAATTTTACTGTTTTTTATGTACAAATATATGGTCACATCCGTTTGATTAACGTCCCACATCAATGATTTTCCAGTATAATCATAAATCCACATCATTTGACTATCTTTAAAATACTGATCAATTTGACTAGCCGTATGTTTAAAACATATACTAATTTCTTTTTCAATACTATCATTGGTCAATCTTAGTTCTGTATATAATTCACAATATGATATTGTATCCTCCTTTATTTCATACAGTTTCCAGCTTCCATGGTTATAATGATGAATATACTGTATCTGTATAATGAAATTGCCTTTTTGAACTTTCCTTTTTAAATCAAACAATTTTTTTTCAAACAACGGATCTTTGTTAAACAACGAATCATTTATGGATGTGATAAACGATTTGTCAAAATGATCCCTTTGTTCAAGAAAATTCAAATTAATCATATACCCCTGACTCAAGCATGGTAAACTTAGAATTAGCAATAACTTCAAAATAAACAAACCACCAAAATTTCTCATTAATTTAATATTCAAAGGTTATTCTACTTTACAATCATGCATCCATGCATCCATGCATCCATGCAATCATGCAATCATGCAAAGAAATGGTATTTGGCATAGGAATACGTATATTCATTATAGTAATAATTTGGCAGTTGCCAAAATAAAGATATAATTGTTTCATAATTTTAAAAGATTGCAACAAATTTATAAATTTAAAAATCTAATAAGAAAATATTATGATATTTTTGTTGAAATAAAATGCCCAAAACAATTACAATATTATTGATTCTGATTTTAATACCATTAGCGTCACCAGGGCAGGTGGATACTGTATTGGCAAACACCTGGTTTGAAAAAGCAATGGAACTGAACAAACAAGCGTTGTATGATAGCGCTATTTTTTATCTTAAAAAAGTCAGTGAAAAATATCTGTCAGTCCTGCCTGTTTGGCAGACAAGCGTACAGGCGGGTTTTCGTGATACGACTGCAGCAATGGATAGCCTGTCTGTAAAAGTTTTGCAGCAAGCAGGTGGGATAGAAGATCGTGTTATGAATAAAAGGCTCTGGGAGAAGTATGTGAAAACTTTAGCTTTTATAGCCTGGAACTTAAATTTAAAAGCAGAGTATAACAAAGCATTAAAATATTTTTATGATGCTTTGAAAACCGGGTTAAATCAGTTAGGAGACAAAAGCCTGGGTGTTGCAAAAACATACAACGGATTGGGCATAGTTTACGAGAACAAAGGTGAATATGATAAGGCGATGGAATATTTTCAGCAATCACTGGATATAAAACTTTTAAAAATCGGAAAAAATAATCGTGAAACAGCTAAAAGCTATAATAACATTGGAATAGTTTATGAGAAAAAAGGCGATTATGACAAAGCGATGGAATATTATCAGCAAGCATTAAATATATTGCTTAAAATAATTGACAGAAACTATCCTGCTATAGCTGTAATCTATCAAAACTTAGGCACTCTTTATTGGTTCCAAGGAGACTACTACACTGCGCTGGAATATCATCAGCATTCATTGAACATTAGGCTTAAAGCCCTTGGTAAAGATCATCCTGATGTTGCAATTAATTATAACAACATAGGAGCTGATTATGAGAAAATAAACGATTATGACAAAGCGATGGAATATTATCAGCAATCATTGAACATAAAGTTTAAAACGCTTGGTCAGGAGCATCCTCTTGTGGCTTTAACATATAATAACATAGGAATAATTTATCAATTAAATGGCGATATTGACAAAGCCCTGGAATATTATAACAAATCTTTGATCATTTGGCTTAAATCTCTAGGCAAAGATCATCCTTATGTAGCCGTTAGCTATATAAATTTGGGTGATCTATATGCTGCAAAAGAACAAATCAATAAAGCAAGGGAATATTATAAAAAGTCATTAAATATCAATTTAAATTCTTTTGGTTCATATCATCCGGAAGTAGGTAATTGTTATTATAAATTTGGTGATCTTTATGAAATGACGGGGGATTATAGAAAGGCGCTTCAATATTACCAGCTGGCTATGCAGTCATTAGTGAGGTCTTTTTCGGATAGCAGTATTTATATCAATGTCACATTCCCGGAGCAATATGAAGATTGGAAAGGTTTGATCAATTCTAAATTGGTATTTCTCGAAACTTTAGAGGCGAAGGCTGAGACGTTTGAGAAGAGATGGGAAGAAGGGAAAAAGTAGCAGTTGCAGTTGGCAGTCGGCAGTCGGCAAAAAGGCAAAAAACAACAATTAAAAAATCGTAATCACATGATTAAAAATCCTGAAAAGTATAAATAGAGAAAAGCCGGCAATCTACAGTCCCCAGTCGGCAAAAAACAATTGCCGACTGTGGACTGCCGATTGTGGACTGCCGATTGTGGACTGCCGATTGTGGACTGCCGACTGCCGATTGTTAACTGCTACTGCCTCTGCTATTTTTCCCTCTCCTTCCCTTCATCACCTTTTGGTATGGGCTGACCATGAGGGTCTTTTTGGGGATGCCCAAGCACCTGATCCACTTTTTCCAATATTTCTTCGGGCAGCAAATGCTCTATTTTTTCTGCCGGCTCATGCAGCTCTTCGGCTGGCAAGCCCATTTTGGTGGCAAGGTATGTCTCCCATAGCCGGTGGGCTCTCACTAATTTAATGGCTTGATGATTTCCTTTTTCAGTAAGAACGATTTTATCTTTAGTGGTATTTATTAGTCTAAGACGTCTGAGATAAAGCAGGTGAATTTTAATTTTTGATAAAGAAATGTTCAGATAATCAACAATTGCTATGCGATTGACAGATCCCCCGGCTTTTATTTTGTAGTAGATCGTTTTTAATATATCCTGGTGATCTATAATAAATTGTTTTTTGAGCTTGCGGTATGAATTAATGAGAAAACCTTTTTTAGGAGAAAACAGCAGCGCAGCGCCAAAAAATAATACGGCCATCACGGTCATGGTCGGGCCGGGGGTTATTTCCAGTAATATGGCAATCAGCAAACCCGATGTGGCTGAAAGTAACCCCAGAAAAGCTGAAATAATGATCATTACCTTCAGTTTGTCTGTTAACAGGTAGGCAGTAGAGGAAGGTACGATCAGCATTGCCACCACAAGGATCACGCCTACGGATTGCAGTGATGCCACAACGGAGAGTGATAGCAGGAACATCAAAAAGTAGTGGATCACCGCCACGGAAACGCCCATGGTTGCAGCAATTACAGGGTCAAAAGTTGTAATAAAGAAATATTTAAAAAAGAGGGTAATACAGATCAATACATAAATACCAATTAATGCAGTCAGCCACAGGTCGCCATTGGAGACACCCAGCACATTACCAAATAAAAAACCCTTCATATCAAGGTGTATACCTTCTTTTTTGGTGAGCCACGAGATGCCAATGATGCCCAGCGCAAACATCCCGGTGAATACGATCCCGATTGAAGAATCTTCTTTTGTGATCGAATTTCTCTGGATCCAGGTAATAAGGATGGCAGTAAATAATCCGGCTACAACCGCTCCAATAAAAATGGCTAATGGGTCATGGCCCCAGAAAATAAAACCAATGACTACCCCTGGCAACACTGCATGTGATAAAGCATCTCCGATAAGCGCCATCCTTCTGAGTGTAACGAAACAGCCCAGTATGCCGCAGGTCATGCCCACTATAGATGAAGCGATCAGGGCACGGATTGAGTATTCGTATTGTAATATTTCAAATAGATCAGTCATTTCTTTAAAAATTTATGCCACAAAATCTAAAACACAAAACCCCACTAAATTATTTTATAAACCCTTTTCGCGGGATTTTGTGTTTTCGTGATTTAGTGGCATTTTTATTAATCATTTTACCTACCCGCCACTGCGTTTTGGCAGGCGGGCAAAGTCATGTTCATTATCACTCATAAACATACTTCTCAGTCTCCTGCAAAATAGTAAGCCGTGCGGCATAAGTAGCCGTTATATTTTGCTGGGTAAATACATCTTTAGTTTTTCCAAATGCTATCAACCACTGATTGAGCATGATCACGTAGTCAAAGTAATCCTTCACTTTTGCCAGGTCGTGCTGAATGAGCACGATTGTTTTGTTTTGTTGTGCCAGGTCTTTGATAATTTGAACGATCTTCTCCTCGGTTTTTATATCAACGCCCACGAAAGGCTCATCAAACAAGAGGATTTCAGCTTGCTGGCAAAGCGCCCTTGCTATAAAAACCCTTTGCTGCTGCCCGCCTGAAAGGTCGGAGATCTGGCGGTCAACATATTCGCTGATCCCCACTGTTTCCATAGCGTTTGAGCAGATTGACCTGTCATCACTGTTAAATCTTTCAAATTGTCTTTTATGGGGCAGCCTGCCGGTGATCACGATATCTTCGACTGTAGCCGGGAATGCCCAGTCAATTTCCTCTTTTTGAGGGATATAGGCGATCTTATCCCTGACTTCATCAATAGATCTGCCGTTTATTTTAATACAACCATTGTCAATGGGGATCAATCCGAGTATAGATTTTAAAAGGGTGGATTTGCCAGCGCCATTGGGCCCTATCAAGCCGTATAGTTTACCTGATTCGATAGAAAGGGTAATATTTGATAGAACGGTTTTTCTTTGATAGGAGACAGATATTTTATTGATATCTATGTTATAATGATCCCAATTATTGCTCTGGGTAGAATTCGGAGCAATTTGTTTTATTTTTAGGAAAACCCATAAAAATCCTATCCCAAAAAGTAATCCCACTGCAATAAACAAAGGCAGCAGTGTTCTTTTACGTTCCGTATTACGATTGCCAGTCATAGTCAATGCAGTGACGATGGTATCGGTGTTTTGTTTTAACATTTTCAGATAAGTATCTGCCCCGCTTTCTTCATCGCCCAACGAATCCGCAAAAAGCTTTCCCCCGATAACAACGCCATGATCTTTAGCCAACTGTCTTAAAAGTTTCGGATTGATGGTTGATTCCATGAATATTGCACTGATCCCTGTGGTTTTGATCACGTTTATGATATTATTAACGTCTCCGATCTGTACTTCAGCATCCGTTGAAATGCCCATAAGCGCTTCAACCCTGACACCATATCTACTTCCATAATACCTGAAAGCGTCATGAGAAGTGATCAACACCCTTTTTTGCTCAGGAATTGTATAGATATTATTCTTTATGTAGCTATCCAGCTCAATAAGCTCTTGTTTGTAGCGAGTAAAGTTTTCAGTATAATAGCCGGCATTTTTTGCATCTAATTGAATAAAAGTATTTTTGATATTACGGGCAAATTCAATAACCAATATGGGGTCCATCCATGCATGCGGGTCAGGGGAGCCATGGAAAGCTTCGCTGACAAATGGTTTTATACCCTTAGTAACAACAACAATTGGGCGATTCCCCCCTGCATTTTCAATAATTTCATCCAGCCAGCCTTCCAGCATAAGCCCGTTTTTCAGCACTACGTCTGATTCTACTACTTTTTGAGCATCTCCCGGAACGGGATCATAAAGATGTGGGTCACCTCCTACAGGCATCAGGCAGTTCACTTCAATTTTGTTGCCTGCAATATTTATTGCAATGTCATAGATGATGGTTGTTGTAGCCAGCGCTTTGATCTTTTTTATTCCTGAACTCCCTGTAGAGTAGGGTAGAAGTATTAACAAAAAGAGTAAAAATATGACCAGTTTCTTTATCATAAATTCAATATTTCAATCTGTAACAAAAATGTTATCCGATACTTTTTGCGATACGATGAGTGTTTTTTTGTTATCAATCTCAATTTCAACAGACCCGTCAAATTCAATTTTATCCAGAACTTTGATCTTTGCACCTAAATGGATCCCGGATTTATCAAGGTATTTGAGAAATGAAGAGGTTGATTCTTTAACTCCCACAACAATACCTTCATTATTTAGTGATAATTCAGTCAGGGGGATTTTATTCTTTGCTTTAATTTGACCATTTGCATCCGGTATTGGGTCTCCATGCGGGTCATATTGCGGAAAACCAAGAAATTCATCCATGCGTTCTACGAGATAATTTGATCTTATATGTTCCAGTTCCTCTGCTACTTCATGAACTTCGTCCCAGTTAAATTTTAGCTTTTCTACCAGAAATACTTCCCACAAACGATGTTTCCGGATGACTTGTAAAGCTGTTTTTATGCCTTCTTTTGTAACGGTCAGCCCCTTATATTTTTCATAATTGATCAGATTCTTTTGAGACAGCTTTTTCAGCATATCACTTACCGAAGCCGGCTTCGTGTTCATTGACTCTGATATGGAGTTTGTAGATACTTCTTTATCACCACCACCGGCTAAATGGTAGATGGCTTTCAGGTAGTTTTCTTCTGTGTAGGTTAGTGTCATGAAATCTAACTTTCCTAAACTTCTGGGTTTAGGAAAGTTTTTATAATTTGCAAAGTTAATAAAAATTTAGATTAATCTAAAAATATTTTTAGAATATGTCTAACATGCTTATATTCAGGAAGTTATAAAATCTAATGGCTGGGGTAAAATAGTAGCCAACTAGACAGGTATACATATCATTACAACTTTTATAAAGTACAAAAAGCGCTGAACAATAAATCTCCAACTGAATTTTTTTTGGAAAATGTTTGCAAATTTTAAAAAGAAGGTGTAATATCGCAAAATGAAAAGTTAGCTATTGAAAATATAAAAAAAACGCTTGTATATAATCATAGCCAACTAGACAAATAATAATAAAAAAAATGATATTAATAAAGTTATGAAAAAATCAATCATATTTTCGTCAATCCTTTTTTTTCTCACTCTCCTTCAAGGAAAGGATTGTGGTGAGGTATATGCCCAATGTAACACATGGATACAAAAGATGGATTTTGGTGGTACCGCAAGGCGGGGAGCAGTTGGATTTTCCATTGGCAACAAAGGATATATAGGCACCGGATATGACGGGGCTGCCAAAAAAGATTTCTGGGAATATGACATGCCTGGCAACACATGGTCACAGAAGGCAGACTTTGGTGGAACTGCCAGGGGTGGGGTAGTTGGCTTTTCTATCGGCAGCAAAGGCTATGTTGGAACTGGAAATGATGGTGTAAATAACTTAAAAGACTTCTGGGAATATGACACAACCAGCAATGCGTGGACCCAAAAAGCTGATTTTGGCGGAACAGCAAGAAGAAATGTAGCTGGTTTTTCCATCGGCACCAAAGGCTATGTTGGAACTGGATATGATGGTGTAAATAACTTAAAAGACTTCTGGGAATACGATCCGCTTACCGATACCTGGACTCAAAAGGCAGACTTTGGTGGACCAGCAAAAAACCTGGCAGTAGGTTTTTCTATTGGGAGCAAAGGTTACTTTGGTACAGGAGGTGCAGGTAGTGGTACAAAGGACTTCTGGGAATATGACCCTGGGAGCAATACCTGGACCCAAAAGGCAGACTTTGGAGGAGTAGCAAGATCACAGGCAGAGGGATTTTCTATCGGGGATAAAGGATATATCGGAACCGGGTGGACTGGTGGAGCATCTAAATATAAAGACTTTTGGGAATATAATCCGCTCACTGATACCTGGACCCAAAAGGCAGACTTTGGTGGAAGCGCAAGAAGATTAGCAACTGCTTTTTCTATTGGCAGTAAAGGGTATATAGGTACAGGATGGGATAATGTTGCTAACCTCGCTGATTTTTGGGAATATGATACGACCACAAACACCTGGACCCAAAAAGCAGACTTTATAGATGCAAGAAGAGTTGTGACAGGTTTTTCTATCGGCAGCAAGGGCTATATAGGCTTAGGTTGGGATGGTTTGAGCGCTAAACAAGACCTGTGGGAATATGATCCTATTACTGATTCATGGACACAAAAAGAAAATTTCCCTAATAATATATTGTTTACCAGGGATATCTTTTCTCTCGGCAGCAAAGGATATGTTGCTACAGGGGTATATGGATGGCCTTCGAATACTCATTCTAAAGAATTTTGGGAATATGATCCAAATGCATCAGGTATTTCCATAACTGTTACAAGTGTAACGAATGCCATTTGCGGTGTGGCAAATGGTAGCGCAACAGTAAGTGTAAGCGGAGGCGCTGCTCCCTACACCTATGCCTGGTCCAACGGTGATTCTTCAGCAACTGCTGATAGCCTTGTTTCGGGCATATACATTGTAACCGTAACAGATTCAAACGGATGCAGTGATCTTGCAGCTGTTACCATTCAGGCGAACAGGTTTATAACAGGTGTTAGTGAATTTCAGATTTCGGATTTTAAATTTCGGGTTTATCCTAATCCCTTTAGTGACGAAACAGAAATTACTTATGTTCTAGATGGAAAAGCGAATGTTTCTTTAGAAGTTTTTAATCTATTGGGAAACGTACAATTGCTTGTAAATGAATCACAGAACAGCGGGAAGTACCAATATAGTCTTAGTGCCAAAGAATTGGGTTTTGCTGCCGGGGTTTATATAGTGAAACTGAGCGTGGAAGATAAGATATTTACCAGGCAGTTGGTTAAATTATAAGTCATTAGGGCATCTCTAAAAACTACATATTTTTTAAAACACACCCCTTGCCCCTCTTGATAGAGGGGAATGTATGGTGTAGTTTTTAGAGATGCCCATTAGTCATTACATTACTTCATTAATGACCAAATGACTAAATTAAGTCCGCAGAAATAAGCCGGATAAATTCATCTCTTGTAGCCTGCCTTTCAAACGCACCGGTAAAAGAGGAAGTAGTGGCAATGGAATTTTGTTTTTGTATGCCGCGCATCAGCATGCAAAGGTGTTTTGCTTCAATCACTACTGCGACTCCCATGGGATTCAGCGTTTTTTGAATACAGTCGCGGATCTGGTCTGTTAACCGCTCTTGTATCTGCAGCCTTCTTGCAAAAGCATCTACTACCCTGGGTATTTTGCTCAAACCGACTATATATTTGTTAGGAATATAGGCAACATGCACTTTTCCAAAGAAAGGCAGCATGTGATGTTCGCATAAGGAATACATTTCAATGCCTTTTACCAATACCATGTGCTGATGGTCTTCCTTAAACATCGCTGAACGCAGGATTTTTTCTGGTTCTACACGATATCCCTGTGTTAAATATTGTAAAGTCTTAGCAATTCTATCCGGAGTTTTGGCTAATCCTTCCCTTTCCGGATATTCCCCTAATGCCTTAAGTATAGTTTTGTAATTATCAGATATGCTTTTGGTAACTGCGGGGTTGAATTGGTTAATCCCGTCAATTTGATCAGGAAAAACTTTACTTTTTGATTTTTTAATATCTACATTCATTTTTTTCAAGATAATTTTTATAGCTTTTAATTTTTTCCAACCCTATTCGTCCCGATAAGATCGGTATTTCGCTGATACTCAATCTGACCACTTTCCTCTACCAAGCCCAACCCTTATAGGGGCTACATTCGCCTTTGCCCGGCTCGGATTAACAATCCGAGCTACAGTGGTCGGACGATGCCATGCCCATATATTCAACAAAGTCTTTTTCTGTTTCATATAAAGTTACTTTTAGATCATAATTCTTATCAATTTTTTTTCTTAAAATATTCCAGATAACAATTGCAATATTTTCTGCTGTGGGGATATTATCCTTAAATTCTTCAATATCCAGGTTCAGGTTCTTATGATCAAACATGGAAATAATATTTTCTTTGATAATATCACCCATGGTTTTCATATCAAAAACATAACCGGTATCCGGGTCCACATCTCCGGTTAGCTTTACTTCCAGCTCATAATTATGTCCATGATAGTTTGGATTGTTGCATTTTCCGAAAACCTCATTATTTTTTTGATCATTCCATTGCGGATTGTATAGCCGATGGGCAGCATTAAAATGTTCTTTCCGGCAAACAGTTACTTTCATGTATAAACAGATTACCACCGAGAAATCGGGGCAGGCACAGATTAAAACCCAAATATAGCTAAAATTAATATTAATCTGTAAAATAGATTATATTTGCAACAAACTTGTCCTGAGCGATAGCGAAGGAACCAGGAATGTTTAATATCAATCCTATAAAACAACAAATCACCAACTATCAAAAGCAAAAGTTAAGGCTATTTGCCAGTTCATCATTTCAAACGCATAGTATAGTTTTATTACACATTTTGAGTAAAATTGATAAGAGCATTCCCATATACTTTATCAATACCGGTTATTTGTTCCCTGAAACGATCCGATACAAGGAACAAATTACAGCGTTACTTGAGTTGGACGTACAAGATGTTTTTTCACCAACACCCAAACATTTGCAAAAAGATGAAACGGGAAGGTTGTTATTTACTTCTAATCCTGAATTTTGCTGCTATTTAAACAAAACCCAGCCTTTAGAACCTATCCTGGCAGCGCATGACGTTTGGATCAGTGGAATACGTGCAGACCAGAGTACCAACAGGCAAGAAATGAAAAAAGAGGAAAAAGCTCCGTTTAATACCCTCCGCTATCATCCTATGCTTGACTGGGATACCAGGTTGATTGAACAGTACCTTAAAGAATATGACCTGCCGAGACATCCGCTTGAGGAAAAAGGATATTTCAGTATTGGATGTGAACCATGTACGCGAAAATTTATCCTTGATGATGGTGATGGCTCTGAGATTAGAGACGGCAGATGGTTTGGAATGAATAAAACTGAATGCGGGCTGCATACTGATTTAGTAGAAAAATAATACATTAACCTAAAATGAAAGTACTAATTACTGGTGGAGCAGGCTACATAGGTACCGGCCTGATACATAAATTAGCCGGAAATGACAAAGTTTCGGAAATTATTGTTTATGATAATCTGAGCAGGCCGAATTATAATCTTTTTCTTCACGAAGATATTCCTGATGCTAATATTAAATTTGTTTTTGGAGATATATTGGATTCAAGAAAGCTAAGGGAAATGTTGAAAGGGGTTGATGTTGTATATCATTTTGCTGCAAAAGTAACTACTCCCTTTGCCAATACTGATCCTCACTTTTTTGAACAGGTTAATCATTGGGGTACGGCAGAGTTGGTTTATGCCATTGAAGAGAGCGAGGTATCAAAGCTGGTCTATACCAGCAGCACTTCTATTTATGGCGCTTCAGACAGGCTGGTAGATGAAGATTCCGTTCCCAACCCGAGAACCTTTTATGGAATTTCGAAATTACGGGGGGAGGAACATGTGAGAAGGTTAAATGACAAGATCAATACAATTATTCTGAGATGCGGCAATGTGTATGGTTACAATCCAAGTATGAGATTCGATGCGGTGATAAATCATTTTATGTTTGATGCGCACTTTAAAAATCGTATACAAATACAGGGTAACGGAAAGCAGACGAGAGCCTTTATCCACATTAAGAAAGTAGATGAAGCTCTTGCCAGACTGATGGAAACCAATATTCCCTCAGGTGTTTATAACCTGTTAGACCAGAATATGTCTGTTTTGGAAGTAGTGGACGTAATAAAAGAAATATACCCTACATTGGAGTTTATTTTCATCAACCAGCACATGGATTTAAGGGAATTACACGTAAATCCCAAAAGCAGATTATACCGGTACTTCAAGCTTCCTGAGACAAATTTAAAAGATGAATTGATGGCTTTTAAGGAGAGTTTTGCTTTCAGGACGGTGGAGGAGGTAGTGGAGTTAATATAATTATATTTGCAATAATTAATTATATAAGTGATTTGCTATACTTCTCAAATTCTTCACCTGTAAAGCGAACGAGATTTTTATTCTTTTTTATATCTTCTATCGCTTTCAGAAGATGTGCCCTGTTTTTAGGATTTTTGAGCAAAAAAGAGGTTTCATCGTGGGTATCAGAAACAGTGACTTCTATTTCCTTCTCTTTAAAAAGCGTTTTTAGAGTTGCCAAAAAAGCGCTGTTGAGTTCAGAAGCTTTTAAACGAAATACAGTTTCCATAATAAATAATAATTTGAAATACAGGCAATTTCTTAACAAAACTCCTCAAATGCCCCCACCAGATTCTCAGCGATCATCTCAGGTGTTCTTCCTTCAATGTGATGCCTTTCTATAATATGCACCAACTCTCCATCCTTAAATAAAGCAATGGAAGGCGATGAGGGAGGATAAGGCTGCATATATTCCCGGGCTTTTCCGGTAGCTTCAGTATCTACGCCTGCAAAGACCGTAGTTAGCTTACCAGGTTTTTTGTTGCTGTTTTTGGTGGCTAATATTACGCCCGGCCTTGCGCTGCCTGCTGCACAGCCGCAGACAGAATTTACCACTACTAAAGTTGTTCCTTTATGATCCTTTAAAAGATCTTCAACTTCTTCAGGTGATTTTAGTTCCTGGAAACCTACCGTAGTAAGTTCTGCCCGCATTGGAGCTACCATTTTTTCTGAATACATAGTTTTAAAATTTAAAGTAACTAAATTTAAAATACCTGAAATTTTAGTTCATTTCAGTCATTAGGGCATCTCTAAAAACTACATATTTTTTAAAACACACCCCTTGCCCCTCTTGATAGAGGGGAATGTATGGTGTAGTTTTTAGAGATGCCCATTAGTTATTGCTATTGCCATTGCCCCTATTCATCGGATGACGCCAATGCACAATCTATCCAGTCATCAGATGATAGCCATCACTTGTTATAGTCATTGTCATTTAGTTGCATTTAGGCGTGGCATCGTGTACTACATAAAACCCAATTCCAACTTTGCTGCTTCACTCATCTTGGTTTGATCCCATGGCGGATCCCATACCAGATCCAGCGTCACATCATTTACTTCCGGTATAGACTTGACTTTTGCTTCAACTTCTGGTGGTAAAGTCTCTGCAACGGGACAGGCTGGAGAAGTTAAGGTCATTTTAACGTAAACATTGTTGACCGGGAAAACTTCTATTTCATAGATCAATCCCATTTCGTAAATATTAACCGGAACTTCAGGATCATAAATGGTTTTAAGCACTTCAATGATCGTTTCCTTTAATGCTTTAATATCGTTTTCAGTGTTTATTGCAGCCATATTGTTGTTTTTGTGTTTTTTTTAAAAAGCGAGAAGTATGTCGCGTTACAATTTTGCTTTATACGCCAGCGCATAAAATTTCATTTGCTTTACCATAGCCGCCAGGCCGTTTGACCTGTTGGGCGAAAGGTGCTGCCGCATTTCTATTTTATCAATGAAATACAGATTAGAATTGATGATCTCATCGGGATGCTGTCCTGAATAGACCCTTACTAACAAGCTTACCAGCCCTTTCACAATCGCAGCATCACTATCTGCCTCAAAAAACAAACACTCACCATTTAAATAGGTATGGAGCCACACCGTTGACTGGCAGCCTTTTACTTTATTTTCATTAATTTTATGTTCATCAGGCAATACAGGCAACTTTATGCCAATTTCTATGATATGTTTGTATTTTTCGGTCCAATCATCAAAAAATGAAAATTCTTCTATGATTGAGTCTTGCGTTTTATTGATGCTGGACATTTGTCCTATAAATTAATTTAATTATCAAGTGTATCAATTATCTTTTTGACATTTTTAAATCCTGATTTTATCATTTTAACGTCACAAAATCCTTCGTAATATCCTCCAACGTGCAAATTTTCATAAACGGTATTATAATAGTCCATTAATTTCCCATTTCTGGGGATCTTTTTAATATACATCGTATATTGATCAATACTTTTAGGCAGGTTACGCTGCTAATAAATTGACTTAATTTTATCCACAAACTTTTTTACCTGCTCTGAGTTTGCTATTACATCTTTTTTGGAAAACCAGCCTTCGTAAAAATTGGAATGTAATGCAGATGCATTACCGAATAAACCTCTCAATTCTTCATCATCGGTTTCACTGGCTATTTTACCAACAACTTCAAAAAGTTCTCTATGACCGTTATGAACCCACCCTTTTTTTTGGGCATAAGCTTTGACAATTTGAGCGGCAGCTCCCCATATTTTTTCAGATGCTTGCTGTAGTTCTCCTTTTTTCATTTCTTTTTCGAAATCTTTAAGGAATTTGTCAGCCACTTTTATATAATTTTTTTTCATAATTTATTTTTGTAATAAACCACCTATTTTGGAATGTCATTTATTTAAACATTTTTATTACCTTATAAATTCCCTCAACAAGCAGATCAACTTCACTTTTGGTATTATAAAACGCAAAAGACGCCCTTGCAGTTCCGGAAATATTAAACCTGTCCATAAGCGGCATGGTGCAATGATGCCCGGTTCTTACCGCAATCCCTTCGGCATCCAGCAATATCCCTGCATCCTGATGGTGTATTCCATCCAAAACAAATGAAATGACGCTTACTTTTTCTTTTGCCGTACCAATGATCTTTAGTCCTTTAATATCCTGCAATGCTTCAGTAGCATATTTGAGCAGTTCATCTTCATAAGCTGAAATAGCCTCTTTTCCGAGCTTTTCAGTATATTCTAATGCCTGTTTAAGTGCAATGGCATCGGCTATGTTGGGCGTACCGGCTTCAAACTTATAAGGCAGATCGTTGTATGTTGTTTTTTCAAAAGTAACCTCATCTATCATTTCCCCTCCACCCTGGTAAGGCGGCATGGCTTCTAATAATTCCTTTTTTCCATAAAGCACGCCAATACCGGTAGGCCCATACGCTTTATGACCGGAAAAAACAAAAAAATCACAATCTAATTCCTGGACATCAATGGTAAGGTGTGGCGCTGCCTGCGCCCCATCTAACAATACCGGGACACCAAACTTATGAGCAGATTCAATGACCTTTTTAACTGGATTGATCGTTCCCAGCGTATTTGAAATATGATTAATGGAGACAAACTTTGTTTTCTCACTTAATAATTTTTCGTATTCTTCAATCAGTATCTCCCCGTCATCGTTTATCGGAATGATCTTTAGCTTTGCTCCTTTTTCCTCGCACAGTATCTGCCACGGAACGATATTAGAATGATGCTCCATCGCTGAAATGACCACTTCATCCCCTTTTTTAATATTTTTTCTGCCATACGAAGATGCTACGAGGTTGATGCCTTCGGTAGTACCTTTTACATAAATGATCTCTTCAATAGCAGAGGCATTCAGGAAGTTTTTTACAGTTTCCCTGGTTTCTTCAAAATCATGCGTTGCCGCTTCACTCAGGCAGTGTATGCCTCTATGCACATTAGCATTGATCTTATTGTAGTAATTGTTGATTGTGTCAATAACAATTTTTGGTTTTTGCGAGGTGGCAGCATTATCTAAGTAAACCAACTGCTTATCATCACGAATTCGTTGGTTTAAGATAGGGAAGTCGGCTCTGATCTTGTTTACATCAAAGGTTTTTGGTTTTTTGATATTATTTGATGAAACAGCATTCATTATTTAATAACGTAATTTAAAGTTAGTTTAAACAATTCACCAATTTCTGTAATTTCTACTTTTCCTTTCATTTCCTTAATTATCGTTGGAATACCTCTTCCTAAGCCATCAATATACCTGTAATTGTCAAGATATTTCAGAATAAAATGGTTTCGTATTGCAGAGTTACCGTATTTGATTTTTTCTACAGTTAGTGTATTTGCAATTTTCCCGGGGGAGGTAATCTCAATTTTGTCATTAAAAATATAAACCATAGTTTTCCTGTTAATGATAGAATAATCTCTATGACAAACGGCATTTACTAATGCTTCTCTTATCACTTTTGGCGGCAATAAATTTTTTTCTTCTCTTTTAAGCCCGTTAATCGTTGAAGGCTTGGGTAAAAATAATTGTATCAAAGATGCTGTATTATCAATAATATCCGGGAGAGTGCCGGTGATCTCTTTTTTATCAACCAGTTCATCGGTAATATTTTTCCCTTTAAATACTGCAAAAATGATAGCGCTTTGCGGCAGGTATTTTTGAGGTTCTTTCCCAAATATGAGCATACCTCCTACACTCACAACATTGCCATCCAGAAAAGGCACTAATATATCCGTATTGAACAGCAAATTTTCCCTCTCTGATTTTTCAATACCTTGATAATCAATGTGATAATAAGTATTCCAGTAATTATGCAGTTTATCGTTATCTAAGCAGCTCATATCAGCTCTTTCTAAAGGTGAGATATCGAAATTTACCAGCCCCGCTTGTTGAAACAGCCGGCTCAGCTCTTCTTTTGTTGCACTTCTGTTAGTTGAACCAACTCTTATCCAGAACCTTCCGTCTATTGTTTGATATGGCTTATAAATTCCTTTCGGTACTTCTATAACACCAATTTTTTTATTTTTGTTGGTTTCTGTATAAATTATAGGATCCATAGCAGGAACAACATTATTACGTGAAATATTAGCAATCCACTCATCAAAATTTTCAATTTCCATTCCACTTATTTTTCCATCATCATCAACCCCAATTAACAGCGTGCCACCCAAAGTGTTTGAAAATGCAACCAAACCTCTCGCTACGGCATCAGGGCGTACTTGCCCGCTTTTGAATTCAATGGCGGCATTCTCTCCCTGAGAAATTAAAGCTAATAAATTTTCTTTTTTATTACTCATACCATTCCAATTATTCTCTATTTACATATTTGTTTAATTACTTTTTTATACGCTTTATAATAACCAAGCTCACCGGCTTTACTCAAATCCAAACAAGCGCCTGTTATATCATCTAACATAACTTTTGCAAGACCTCTGTTTAAATAAGCCTTTGCAAAATCAGGTTTTAGCTCAATCGCTTTATTATAATCTTTTATTGCTCCATAGCGACCCTCCAGGTCATCTTTAGCATTACCTCTGTTTAAATAAGCCCATGCAAAATCAGGCTTTAGTTCAATCGCTTTATTATAATCTTTTATTGCTCCAATGTAATCCTCCAGGTTATATTTAGCAAGACCTCTGTTACAATAAGCCTTTACAAAATCAGGCTTTAGCTCAATCGCTTTATTATAATCTTTTATTGCTCCAATGTAATCCTCCAGTTTACCTTTAGCAAGACCTCTTTTAAAATAAGCCACTGTATAATCAGGTTTTAGCTCAATCGCTTTATTATAATCTTTTATTGCTCCATAGTGATCCTCCAGGTCATCTTTAGCAACACCTCTGCCAAAATAAGCCTCTGCATCATCAGGTTTTAGCTCAATCGCTTTATTATAATCTTTTATTGCTCCAATGTAATCCTCCAGGTTAACTTTAGCAACACCTCTCTCATAATAAGCCTCTGCATCATCAGGCTCTAGCTCAATCACTTTATTATAATCCTTTATTGCTCCATGGTAATCCTTTAGGTTATGTTTAGCAAGACCTCTGTTATAATAAGCCGATGCAGAATCAGGCTTTAGCTCAATCGCTTTATTATAATCTTTTATTGCTCCATAGTAATCCTTTAGGTTATATTTAGCATTACCTCTGTTTAAATAAGCCAATGCAAAATCAGGTTTTAGCTCAATCGCTTTATTATAATCTTTTATTTCACCATAGTAATCCTCCAGGTTACCTTTAGCAAAACCTCTGTTATTATAAGCAAATGCATAATCAGGTTTTAGCTCAATCGCTTTATTATAATCTTTTATTGCTCCATAGTAATCCTCCAGTTTACGTTTAGCATTACCTCTGTTATAATAACCCTTTGCAAAATCAGGCTTTAGCTCAATCGCTTTATCATAATCTTTTATTGCCCCATAGCGATCCTCCAGGTCATCTTTAGCATTACCTCTGTTTAAATAAGCCTTTGCAAAATCAGGTTTTAGCTCAATCGCTTTATTAAAATCTTTTATTGCTCCATAGTAATCCTGTAGTTTATATTTAGCAATACCTCTGTTATTATAAGCATCTGCAAAATCAGGCTTTAGCTCAATCGCTTTATTATAATCTTTTATTTCACCATAGTAATCCTTTAGGTTACCTTTAGCAACACCTCTGTAATAATAAGCCTCTGCAAAATCAGGCTTTAGCTCAATCGCTTTATTATAATCTTTTATTGCTCCATAGTGATCCTCCAGGCTACCTTTAGCAAAACCTCTTATAAAATAAGCATCCGCATAATCAGGTTTTAGCTCAATCGCTTTATTATAATCTTTTATTGCTCCATAGTAATCTCCTAATTCAACTTTAGTAACACCTCTGTCAATATAGGTATCTGCCTCATCACCTGTTTTTTGTGAATAAGCTGAAAAGCTAAAAAGAATCAGGAAAACGGATATTTGTATTTTTGTCATAATGATTTTGGTTTAATATACCAAATGTCACTTTGCTTCATACAAGTCTTCAATGTCTAATGAAGTAAATGTAGTTAATTCCTTGTCGTTTCATAGTCTTTACGAAGTATTTCAACTGCTTTTTTCATTTGATTTTTTATTTTCTCTATCTCGAAAAAACTTCAAAACTCTTTCAATAATTACCTTTCTGCCGGTAATTGGTAATTTTTCAATCTCTCTTATTAATTGTTGTGTTCCCATTAGTCAAATATATTAATTTCTATTTACATAATTGTTTAATTACTTCATACGCTTCATAAACACCAAGCTCACCGGCTTTATTCATATCCAAACAAGCGCCTTTTTTATCTCCTAATGTATGTTTAGCAATACCTCTGATAAAATAAGCCCCTGCAAAATCAGGTTTTAGCTCAATCGCTTTATTAAAATCTTTTATTGCTCCATAGTGATCCTCCAGGATAGCTTTAATAGTACCTCTGTTACAATAAGCCCCTGCAAAATCAGGTTTTAGCTCAATCACTTTATTATAATCTTTTATTGCTCCATAGTGATCCTCCAGGTAACCTTTAGCATTACCTCTGTTATAATAAGCATCTGCAAAATCAGGCTTTAGCTCAATCGCTTTATTATAATCTTTTATTGCTCCATTGTAATCCTCCAGGTTACCTTTAGCAATGCCTCTGTTATAATAAGCCAATGCATAATCAGGTTTTAGCTCAATCGCTTTATTAAAATCTTTTATTGCTCCATAGTGATCTCCTAATTTACTTTTAGCAATACCTCTACTATTATAGGTATCTGCCTCATCACCTGTTTTTTGTGAATAAGCTGAAAAGCTAAAAAGAATCAGAAAAACGGGTATTTGTAATTTTGTCATAATGATTTAGGTTATTTTATACTAATTTCTAAATGTTTGCCTAAACCGGTTTCAACTATTGAAAACTACAGAGATGTTTAAGTCTTTTATCCTGTTTATTTTAGTTGATCCCCGGTATTTTAATTTTTCGTCTCATTTGAGTCCAGGATTTAATTCATAAAATACATCTAAAGCCCAGTCTGAGTTATCACTCAACCATTCGTATGCTCTTTTCAATTGCTTGTTTAAGATATTTGAAGTAAAAATAGTAAGCGCCTTGCCCAGAACGGCTTCAAATAAGGTGATGCGGAGAGTGCTGATAAATTAATATAAATGAAAACCGGCAGTCCACAGTCGGCAAATTTTTCCCCGATGACCCGATGTAAAACACAAGCTGACGCTTGCGCCAGAGGGGTGTGTCTTGGTGTTTTTGTGGCAAAATTGAGCATACCGATCCGAATAGTAACAATCTATTTTGATGAATGCTTTTGTTGTTCCTGCCGTTGCTGGTATTTAACAATGGCGAGAGTAATCAGGGCAAGCGCTCCAAGTACTAACAATGTAATAGAAAACCAAGTCATAAATTTAATTTTATTGCAAAAATAGTATTTATTAGTGTTTATTCTAATAATATTTTTCATTTATTCAACCGATCAGCTATAACCCTTTGCAAATACTCCTTCAAATCACCAATTTTAATTTTATCAAGTATTTCACTCACAAAAGCATGGATCAACAAAGCTTTTGCCCTGCCCTCATCAATCCCTCTTGAGCGAAGATAGAAAAGCGCTTCTTCATCTATTTGCCCGGTAGTGGCACCGTGGCTGCACTTTACATCATTAGCAAATATTTCTAATTGAGGTTTTGTATTTACCGTAGCGTCATTTGATAGTAAAATATTCTTATTTGACTGGAAAGCATTTGTTTTCTGAGCATCCTGCCTTACTATGACTTTGCCATTAAATACACCGGTGGATTTATCGTCAAGAATCCCTTTATACAATTCTTTACTAAGAGAATTAGGTACTGCATGATCAACCAAAGTATGATTGTCAACATGACTTTTACCGTTTAAAAGGTATAAGCCATATAATTGCGTTTCACAACCTTCACCATCTATCTTTATGTTCAGATCATTGCGGATAATATCGCCATTGAGAGAAACAGTGGTAGAAGTAAAATTGCTGTTCGCTGCCTGGTAAACCTGTGTGGTGCCTATGTGCCAGGATGTATCTCTATCATTTTGTATTTTGTAGTAATCCATTGCAGCGTTTTTCCCAACCATTATTTCAGTAACAATATTTGTAAATCCGGACCTCACGCCTGCCTGCCCAATACGAGGCAAGTGGGAGGCAGGCAGGTCTATGGTGCTGAAAGATTCTGCTATGCTCACCCTGCTATTTTTACCCAATAAAAACAGGTTACGTGGCTGTGCGATAATATTTGATTGCCTTGTATCAGTGATAAAGTATAATAGTACCGGATAACTTACTACTGCTTCCTCGGGCACATAAATAAAAGCCCCATCAGCAGCGAATGCAGTGCTTAAAGCTGTAAAGGCATTATTTTGAAAATCTGCATATTTGCCAAAATGCTTATCAATCATACCCGGGTCATTTGCCATAGTCTTTGCCAGGCTTTCTATCCTCAATTCATTTGCAGGACTGATAATAGTTGAAAATTCTTTGGAATAGTGTCCATTAATAAAAACAACTGTATTAGAGACGCCCAAATTGGTAGAGACGTCCAAATTGGGCGTCTCTACCAATTTGGGCGTCTCTAACACAGATCTATGAAACAAACAGGGCTGAATGTTACTTTTTGAAGTGGACTCCGACTCAGTCGGAGCAGGTGAAATTCGGGTGGTTAAAAAATCAAACTCATTGTTTAGAATGGGGTTAATGTTCGTGTATTTCCACTCTTCATTTTTAGTGGTTGGAAAGCCGAGAATTTCAAATCTTTTTATTGCTGCGCTTCGGATTTTATTTATTGATGAAGTTGCCCTCCCATTCAATTTACTGTTAAATATATCAAATGAAGAGATAAATTTTTCTTTCAGATGTGAAGTATTTATTTGATTCATAAATTTCTAATATTAAGCTTTGTCATTATCTTCAATGTCATTAGCTTCAATGTCATTATCCTGAATTTTCTTAAGCAGATATTCTTCTATTTTATTTACAAAATCCTGAACTTTGGGAAACATGTTCTCAACGTCCCCCTTTTGAAGATCTACTGTTTGATTATAATCACCTTTTATTCGAAGATCAAAAGCAACATGCAAAACTTTTGAAAGGCCTTTTTCTAAAATGCCTGTTTTAATAAAATATCTTCCAAATAAATTACGTGCTCCACTATGCGAAGCTATTTCTATCTGTTTTTTAAGAAAAAGTGCAAGTACAGAATAGTGTATTGCATAATACAATCTGTTCATTATCGAGCGGGCACTCATTCCTTCTCTTAATAGTACATTTGCTTCCTCAAGGGACTCATTTGCGTGTTTCAGCCTCCTGGTCATTTTATCCTTCCATTCATTCATTATATTCTTATTCCGTTACTATAAATATTTTTAATCGGCCATGGTGAATTGTTGTGACCATTTTCAAATTCACTTTTGCTGGTGGGAAAAGTAAGTAAACATGCATCTTCAGATAACTCTACTTCCCAGGCACAGTCACTGATATGCTCTTCAATTTCCCTATTAAGCTCATCTACAACAATTAACAGTTCAAGGTTAGAGTATCCAATGGCTTCCTTGCATTCTTCAGAACGATACACAATTAATTCATGAACCTTAACTTTCTTTGAAACAAGCTCCTTAAATTTTTTGGCGATATTTTGATGTTTTTCTAACATATTAAATTAATTAAATCAGACATATTTTATAAAATACTACGCAATTAAAAGCGTTTTGTTTGATTCCTTACCTAACCACTCATAACCTTTTTCTTCCAATTTCAGGGCAAGCTCTTTACCTCCTGTTTTTGCAATTTTACCTTTATGGAGAACATGTACATAATCGGGTACTATGTAATTTAAAATTCTTTGATAATGAGTTACAATAATTATCGCATTGTCTTTGGTTCTCAACTTATTGACTCCATTAGCCACTATTTTCAACGCATCAATATCAAGTCCCGAATCTGTTTCATCCAGAATGGCAAGCTTTGGCTCCAGCACTGCCATTTGAAGTATTTCATTGCGTTTTTTCTCTCCTCCTGAAAAGCCTTCATTTATAGACCTGCTCAGCATATTTTGTTCAATTTCCAGTAGCTTCATTTTTTCTTTAATAAAAGAGAGGAAGTCAGAAGCTTTCATAGGTTCCAGTCCTTTATATTTTCTGATTTCGTTGAGGGCGGTTTTTAAAAAATTCACAGAACTTACCCCCGGTATTTCTACAGGATATTGGAATGCAAGGAAAACTCCTTCCCTGGCTCGTTCTTCGGGAGGCATATCTAATAAGTTTTTGCCTAACCAGGATACTTCACCATCCGTAACCTCATAATTTTCTTTACCTGCCAAAACTGCCGCAAACGTGCTTTTTCCCGAACCATTAGGTCCCATAATGGCATGCAGCTCACCTGGCTTAACTTCCAGGTCAATGCCGTTCAATATCTGCTTGTCTTCAACAGATGCTTTTAGATTCTTTACTATTAACATATATTTTATTAGTATCGGAATTTCAATAATTTTCTTTTGCCACTAAGACACAAAGACACTAAGTTACACAAAGTTTTTTATAAAACCATTCTTGTAATGCCGTATCGGATAAGGGTTTAAATTTATCTTTTTGCATCTTGGTGTCTTTGCAGCCAATATATAAAATTTTCTTTGTGTCTTGGTGTCTTAGTGGCAAATATTTTTTTCAAATTACCCCACACTCCCCTCCAAACTTACAGCCAAAAGCTTTTGAGCTTCTACAGCAAATTCCATGGGTAAGTTTTTGAGCACTTCCTTACAATAACCGTTCACGATCAGGGCAGTAGCATCTTCGGTAGAGATCCCTCTCTGGTTGCAATAAAAGATCTGGTCTTCACCAATTTTAGAAGTAGTAGCTTCATGCTCAACGATTGCAGTATTATTTTTTACTTCAATGTAGGGAAAGGTGTTGGCGCCACATTTATCTCCCATCAGCAGTGAATCGCATTGTGTAAAATTCCTGGCATTTTCGGCTCTTTTGAGTACTTTGACCAATCCCCTGTAACTGTTGTTACTTTTTCCCGCAGAGATACCTTTTGATATGATCCTGCTTTTTGTGTTTTTACCGATGTGGGTCATCTTGGTGCCTGTATCAGCTTGCTGGTAATTATTGGTAACTGCTATGGAGTAAAATTCACCGGCTGAGTTATCTCCCTTTAAGATAACGCTCGGGTATTTCCATGTGATGGCTGCACCTGTCTCTACCTGTGTCCAGGATATTTTAGAATTATCGCCTTTGCAAATACCCCTTTTAGTTACAAAGTTGAACACACCACCTTTACCATTTTTGTCACCGGGGTACCAGTTTTGTATGGTAGAATATTTCACTTCCGCATCTTTATGGGCTATTATTTCAACTATGGCAGCATGCAGTTGATTTTCGTCACGCATTGGAGCAGTGCATCCTTCAAGGTAACTAACATAGCTCCCCTCTTCTGCTATGATGAGCGTACGTTCAAACTGTCCCGTATTTGCCTCATTGATCCTGAAATAGGTAGAAAGCTCCATAGGGCAGTGTACGCCTTTGGGAATATAGCAGAATGAGCCGTCACTGAACACGGCCGAATTGAGCGCTGCAAAATAATTATCGGTAGGGGGAACCACCGAACCCAGGTATTGTCTCACCAGGTCAGGATGTTTTTCAATGGCTTCGGTCATTGAGCAGAAAATAACGCCTATCTCGTTTAATTTTTCCTTGAAAGTTGTAGCCACTGAAACGCTGTCCATTACAACATCAATGGCAACGCCAGTAAGCCTTTTTTGTTCTTCAAGTGAGATGCCCAGTTTTTCAAAGGTTTTCAAAAGTTCGGGGTCCACTTCATCAAGACTTTCAGGTTTAGCTGTTTGTTTGGGAGCAGCGTAGTATATGATATCCTGGTAATCAATTTCAGGATAGGTTACATTTTGCCATTTAGGTTCTTTCATAGTGAGCCAATGCCTGAAAGCTTTAAGCCTCCTTTCCAACAGCCATTCAGGGTCATTCTTTTTGGTAGAAATAAACCTGATGATATCCTCATTCAACCCTTTGGGCGCTGTATCACTTTCAATATTCGTCTCAAACCCGTATTTATACTCGGATGAGGTTACTTTTTCCAGTATTTCTGTTCCGTTACCCATGTTCTTATTTTTATTTAGACTAATTCTAAATTAGAAATTACAAATGTACAACAAATTTTGTAATAAAAGGGTTTCAATGGATATAATTATTTTTTAAAATAGAAAGGCTATATTTTAAATTAGCGTTGTAAAATGCATAATTTTTCAAATTGCATTATCAGAAAAATAAAACTGACAAAAATCATTTTTTTAAAATTTGCTTAATATTAAATTTGCCAAATATTGCGAGCAAAGTAGAGACGTTACATGTAACGTCTCTACAAAAACAACATACTTTTGCACCCGAATTAATTACGTAACCAAAAAAATAAAACTATGGCAGAAAAAATAACATTCGCAGGAAAAGGTGATTCTGAATTCTTTTCAACTTTAAAGAAAAGAATAGAAGCATATTTTGAGGATAAAGGAATATCCCAATATGCAAATGGCTTTATGATCTTTAAAACATTATTTATCCTATCAGTCTTATTTGGCTCCTACTTTCTATTGATTTTAGGACAATACAGCCTTCCGGTAATGTATCTGTTATGGATACTGGTGGGCTTATTTACTGGCTTTGCCGGTGTAAATATATGCCACGATGCCATTCATGGCGCTTACTCGTCAAACAAAACAGTAAATTTAATTTTAGGCTATATACTGAATATTGCCGGTGGCAATGCCTATCTGTGGGGCCTCACGCATAATATTGCGCATCACACCTACACCAATATCCAGGGATATGACGAAGATCTTAATGCGGTACCCCTGGTAAGGTTATCTCCACACCAGAAGCGCTATAAGATACAACGTTGGCAGCATTGGTACACTTTCTTTTTTTATGGATTCACATCGCTTGCATGGGTTTTTCTGAAAGATTATAAAAGGTTTTTTCAAAAAAGCACAGGAAAATATCATGACAAAAAACATCCGAAAATTGAATATTTTAACCTGTTTTTCTTCAAAGCCGTTTATTATTTAGTGTTTTTGGCTTTACCCTTAATATTGATAAATCAGCCATGGTGGATCATACTAACCGGATTTGCCGCCATGCACTTTTTCGAGGGAGTTACACTGTCAATAACAATCATGCTGGCACATCTGGTTGTTGATGTTGATTTCCCCTTGCCGGATAAGGACGGTAAAATCGAAAACAACTGGGCAGTGCACCAGTTGCTTACCACGGCCGATTTTGCACGTAATAATCCTGTTATATCATTCTTTTTTGGCGGGCTGAATTTTCACATTGAGCACCATCTTTTTCAAAGAATCTGCCATGTACATCACCGGCCTCTTTCCGATATAGTGAAGCAAACGGCAGGGGAGTTTAACCTGCCATATTATGATTATCCGACAATTGGAGGTGCTTTACGCTCTCATGTACGGTTTTTGAAAAAGTTTGGGAGGGAGTAAACCAATTCGTGTTTGTAGAGACGTTACATGTAACGTCTCTACAAACACGAGTAAACCAAAATATTTTAACTATGTTCAATGAATGTTCTTCCCATAGAATACGATACTCCTCATAAGATACGCAATAAACAATCCGCAGTTTGCAGGATTAAGGGAAGAATGGCAGCGGGGGTTATAATTAACTTGCGAATTTTTTTTTAAGCTGTTTTATAGCGCTTTACTAAGTCTTTACAATAGTGTTTGATCTCATCCCTTACTTTTCTATATTCATTTAATATCTCTTCCTCTGTTCCTGTAGCATTGGTAGGGTCTGCAAAGTCGTGATGTAATCTTTTTGAAGAACGTTGGTTTAGGGGTTGGCCAGTTCTCCCCCCTTTATCAGCCCCCCTAAATCCCCCCAAAGGGGGGACTTTGCCATCGCTTTTGCCTCGGGGAAGGGTAAAGTGTTGGCCAGTTCTCCCCCCTTTCTTCTTTCCCCCCTTTGGAGGGATTAAAGGGGGGCTTGGAGTCAGAGGGGGGCTGTGGGGGCTTGGAGTTAGAGGGGGGCTGGCAGGAAAGTTTGGGCAATGCTCCTGTGCATTATCACATACTGTGATCACAAGATCAAAATTATTTTTTGAATATTTATCAACACTTTCAGATTTGTGATTGGAAATATCAATACCAATTTCCCGCATCACCTGAACGACTTTTGGATTTAGTCCGTACGCAATTATACCTGCACTACTAACTTCCACTTCACTGTCTGCATAATGCCTGATAAACCCTTCGGCCATCTGGCTTCTGCAGGAATTGCCTGTGCAAAGAACTAAAATCTTTCTCATTTATATAAAGTCTATTAAAAAATAATACAAGTTTTATTTCGGTTGGGTTTTTTTAAATAATGGCACTGCACTGCAAGCTTCTCCAAACATAATGCTCAATGCCACAGGCATAAGTAACCTTGTAATTTCTACGTAAGCAGAGGGTGGAATTGGGGCGCTGCCACAGCCCTTTACTATTACTTTGGCGCCTTTAAATTTATTCAGATCTATCTTTGACAACGCATCCTGAAACAAAGCTTGCTCTAATATCTCAAGATCACCCCATACAACCCTATTAGCATAAGGTGAGATATGTACTGTTAAAAGCATATATGCCCACGTAGGTATCACTGCATCAACACTGCAAGTGAGGGCTACATTTTTATTTTTGTAGATCGTCCAGTCATTTTCCTTAACAAATTTTCTAAACTCCTTT
Source organism: Cytophagales bacterium (assembly GCA_019456305.1). Classification (NCBI taxonomy): domain Bacteria; kingdom Pseudomonadati; phylum Bacteroidota; class Cytophagia; order Cytophagales; species Cytophagales bacterium. The sequence goes on from VRUD01000029.1 coordinate 41,058, forward strand.
TCTTTTAAAGCGATCCCTTCATACAGATTATCTTTAATATCATAAACTACGCGTTCGCCCTGGGAATAATAATCTTCAAGATTCAGGGTTATTAGGCTGCTTTTTGCTACTCGGTTTACTATAACATCCTGATTTTCCATAATATTTTAGAATGACACGAAATCTTTAAGATAGAACGGTTCAAAATATGCTACATCCTCAAAATCGTTTTCTTTGTAACGGTTTGTTGCAAGATAGCCAATATTTTTGGCAGATGGAAAGATATCGTCTATAAAAATTGCATTTTCATGCTTTGAAAGTATAGGCCTGCATTTATCCATTCCATCTCCAAAAAAAATCACTTTACTTGCCGATAATACATCTTTAAATGAAAATTCATCTATTATTTCTGCGGAAGTATCTTTAATAAACTCATTTGATGTATTAAACATAGCATAAAAAACTTCCATTCTGCGTGCATCAAGCATAGGGCAGATAAGGATTTCGGATTTCGGATTTCGCCTTTCGGATTTCGCCTTTCGAATTTCGGATTTCGCCTTTCGGATTTCGCCTTTCGGATTTCGAATTTCGGATTTAAGATTTCGGATTTCGTCTTTCGGATTTCGTCTTTCGGATTTCGAATTTCGTCCCGAGTACTCGGGATCGGATTTAAGATTGGATATTGGGAATTGGAGTTGTTGGATTGTTGCCTTAACAAACTGTTGATTTAGTCCATAAGCCATCGCTTGCAATGTATTTATTGCAATTAGAGGCTTTTCAAGGGCATAGCAGAGGCCTTTTGCTGTGGACGTGCCTATTCGCAGCCCTGTATATGAACCCGGCCCTTTGGAGATTGCGATGGCGTCTATTTGATTAAAGTTAAAACCATTCCCGGAAATGATATTTTTTGTTAATACGGTTAAAATCTCACCGTGAGACTTTTCTGCAATAATTTCATTACGAGCAACCAGGATGCCTTGTTCGTGGAGGGCGACAGAGCAGACTTTTGTTGAGGTTTCTATGCTTAAGATTAAAGACATGACAAAGTAAGTTAGTTTCTGGGTGCTGGGTATTGGGTGCTGGGTAATTAGAAAATAAAGTAACATTTGTATACAGAACCCAGAACCCAGTACCCAGTAGCTGTTCATTAAGAGTACGAAGGATAGATTTGAATATATGTGTATTTAAAACAAACTAAATTCCGAATTGATAGCATCAATTCTTATTAGAAAATGTCCATCATTTTTTTAATGATCACCACGATCAAAAAAAATGAAAAAATTATATAGATCGTTTTAGAAGACGCCTTTTTTGAAACCGTTACCCCAATAGGGGAAGCTACTACTGCACCCAATGCAAGTGAGAGAGCAACCGGAAAAATAATGTATCCAACACTATAGTGATTAGTGAATGGTGATTGGTGTATGGTGTGTGGTGTTTCAAGCATATTAAAGGCAGTCATTATCAAAGATGTGATGGTGATGACGCCTAGCGAGATAGCATTTGTTTTTTTAATATCAATGTGCATAATAGAATTAAGGATTGGAATAATTATTATGCCACCTCCTAACCCGGATAATGCTGATAATGCTCCACCTGCCAATCCTGCTAAGGTCAGTTTTTTCTTATCTGTATTTTCCTGCTGGTCTTTTGCTGTTTTCAATACAGATGCTTCTTTTTTAACACCATAGTGGGAGGCTTTTGGTAAAAAATAAAATTTTTGGAGAAATCTGGAAAGCATAAAGATCAATAATAAAACAACAACAATGTTGAATATTTGCCTGGAATACCAATCTGTGTTGACAATAAGTTGCAGGAATAATATCGCGCTAAATGCACCAGCCAATCCAACAAAAAGAGCTTCTTTTAAATAAAAACTTTTACGTTTAACCAATACAACATTTGCAGCCAATGAAGCAAAAAGAGCAGCAAAAATGGAATTAGCAATGGTATATTGAACAATTTCTGAATGGGGAGTTCCAAAATGCGGTAAAACGGCAGGAATTACCAAAATGTAAATGATACCACCGCCTATTCCTAATAATCCTGATAAAAATCCGCCAACACTACCTGCAATGAATAAGTATAAATAAAAGGACATTTTGGAATTTCGGATTTAAGATTGTGGATTTGGGATTTTTGTTTACGGTTTTAAATCCGAAATTGAAAATCGGAAATCCGTAATTCTAATTATTTTCCTTTTAGAATCTTATCATATCTTTCAGGATCATTAAACAGTTCTAATGCAGCTTGTATATACAGATCATTATCAAATGAAGCTTCTACAACCCCTTTTTGCAGATAATACATTTTAACGATCTCTTCTTCGAGCAATTCACTGACATCTTCCCTGAACTTTTGCAGGTCAGTTTCTTTATTATGTTTTACCTGTTTTTTTAAAGACTCTATTTGGTTTTTAATATCATCGTAATATCTTTCTTTCTTGGCTTGTGTTACTAATTGTTCAAGTGTATTCTCAACTTTTGTTTTATAATCATATTCTTTATCTGATAACCAGCTTATAAAATGCTGGTATTCAGCATCAGATAGTTTAAACAGTTTTGCGGGTAAAATAGAATCGTGCCGGCTATGATAATCCAGGGCATAATCAAACAATAAAACTTTCTTAATTAATCTGAGAGTAATTGGCGCCAATGGCTTGGATTCAACGGTTATATCAGGGGTTATACCGCCTCCGTCATAAACGACCCTGCCATTTTTTGTATTAAAAGCAGATTTTAAGCTATCAGGCATTTTACCTACGCTTCCATCCGCATTTCTATTTTTGTAATTGATAGCCTGGATACATCTGCCGCTGGGGATGTAATACTTTGCTGTAGTGATCTTTAACTGAGAATTGTATGAGAGGGGCCTTGTTGCCTGTACCAAACCTTTTCCAAAAGTCCTTTGTCCTAATATGACTCCCCTATCATAATCCTGTACTACGCCAGCCACGATTTCTGATGCAGAGGCGCTCTTTCTATCTGTAAGAATAACAAGCGGTATTTCAGTATCAGCAGGTTGACCGAGTGTGATATATTTTTTATTCCAATTTTTTACCCTGCCTTTTGTGCTAACTACTTCCATGCCTCTTGGTATAAATATATTTGAAACATTAACGGCTTCATTTAACAACCCGCCAGGATTACTCCGTAGGTCAAGAATAATTTTTGTTGCTCCTTTATCTTTGAGGCTGTTCAAACCCTTTTTTACTTCCTTAGATGCACTTGTAGTAAAATCGGATAAGCGAATATAGCCAACTTCATTATTGACCATGCCATAATAGGGCACATTTTTAATTTTTATTTTTTGCCTGATTAATTCAATATCAAATTCATTTTTTACATCATAACGCTGTATAGTTACTGTAACCATTGTACCTGCCTGGCCTTTTAACAATTTACTTATATCGTTTGAAGACTTGTCTGTGATGTTAATTCCGTCAATTTTTAAAATTTCATCTCCTACCTGCAGGCCGGAATTATGGGCAGGAAATCCCTCGTAGGGTAATAATATAATTGTTTTACCATTTCTTTTACCAATTATGGTACCGATTCCCCCATATTGTCCTGTAGTCATCGATCTGTAATTCTCAATCTCATCTTCAGGTATGAAGTTGGTATAAGGATCTAATGATTTCAGCATCGCATCAATGGCTTGATTCATTAATTTAGCCGGCTTAATATCATTAACATAATATTGATTCACTTCTCTAAACAGGGTACCAAAAATATCGAGGTATTTTGATATTTCAAAGAATTTTTCTTGCGGAGGGGCTACGGCAATGATGCTAATAAAGAGGGAGAACAGCAGGCCAACAATAGTAATTTTTTTTATGATATTTTTCATTATACATAATTTAAACGTTGTAAAGCCAAAATTAGTTTTCTTTCTAACTCCTGAAAAGGTATTTTCTTATCTGAAACATATATTATTGCAATAGCATAAGGTGTTTTAAATTTAGAATTTAGAAGAAAATGTTTATTTATCCTATAAGCCTCTATCATTTGTCTGCGAATTCGATTTCTGTCAACTGCGCGCTTAAATTTTTTTTTGGAAACAGTGATCAATACCTGGGGGAAATCTCTTTTTTCATTTGAAAGATATAAAAGGCGAATAGGAAAACAATTGACTGATCTCCCTTTTTCGAAAAGTTCCTTAATTAATTCTTTGCTTTTTAAACGTTCTCTTTTTGTGAATTTTTTATGGATGTCTTCTTTCATCAGAGACACTAAGCTTTTTTCTGCCTTTAGCTCTTCTTCTTGCCAATGTTTTTATACCACCAACCGAGCCCATCCTCTCTCTGAACCCGTGTTTATTTTTTCTTTTACGTTTATGTGGTTGATATGTTCGTTTCATCTCTTAATTAGTTATTTAAGTTAGTTGGTGTAAAGTTAACTTTATTTTTTGTATTTGCTATCAATGAAATAGCAAATAAGTACGAATGTACGAAAAAGTAAGAGACATAATGTTACCATCAGAACGTGTTTGTAGCCTGAGAATTCGTATAAATTTCGTTATTTTTTGAAGCTCATTTTAGGCATTTTACCATTAATTAATCTCAAATTGAACCAGGTCAACAAATTGTCGAACCCTGTCTTGCAAACCTTCCTTTGATAAACCAACCAATCTCTCTGTACCAAATTTCTCAACACAAAAAGATGCCATTGCCGAACCATAAATGATGGCTCTTTTCATATTTTGGAAGGAAATATCGTTGGTGCTTGCTAAATAACCAATAAATCCACCGGCAAAGCTATCCCCGGCACCGGTAGGGTCAAATACATCTTCAAGCGGCAGGGCAGGTGCAAAAAAGACCTGATTTTCATGAAACAATAAAGCGCCATGCTCCCCTTTTTTGATAATAAGCACTTTAGTACCCGTTTTTAAAATCTTTTTTGCCGCTTTTACCAATGAATATTCATTTGATAATTGTCTCGCCTCTTCATCATTGATAGATAGTACATCAACCATAGAAATAGTTTCCAAAAGATCATCAAGGGCAGTATCCATCCAGAAATTCATCGTGTCCAATACGATCAATTTCGGACGGTTATTTAATCTTTGAATAACTGTTTTTTGAATTTGGGGTACTAGGTTGCCAAGCATAAGAAAGTCACAATCCTGGTAAGAACCGGGAATGACCGGGTCAAAATTTTCTAATACGTTCAATTCAGTAATTAGTGTCTCCCTTGTATTCATATCATTGCTGTACTTGCCTGACCAGAAAAATGATCTTTCGTTCTCCTTAATTTGCAAGCCTTCTGTATTGACACCATGGTTTTGCATTAGCTCAATATCAGTTACTGCGAAATCTCCACCTACTACGGCTACCAGATTTACAGGCTTTGTGAAGTAAGATGCAGCCAGTGAAATAAATGTGGCCGCCCCGCCTATGATCTTATCTGTTTTCCCGAAGGGGGTTTCTATGGCATCAAAGGCTACGGAACCTATTACGAGTAAGCTCATTATTATTGAATTTCGGTATTTTAAGTTGCTTCTTCATATAACTTTTTCTCTTTAATTTTTACAAATTAAATGAATAATCCAAAAATATCCAAATACATTTTATTTTTTAAAAATTAAGATAAAGTATCTTCATAAAAGATCACTGTCTTAAAATACTCCCCATTAGTCTCAAAAACCAACTGCCTGGAAGGCTCTTTGATTCCATAATAAGACGAATAAAAAGCATCTCTTTCTTTGCCTTCAATTTCATTTCCGTTTTTGTCTCTGCTAGTGATCTTAAATCCATCCTTAGAAAAATCAGGAGCAAAATTCCAGATTTGTTTTGCGGATAATTTGATGCCTGGTGGGGGTATTTCAATCACATCCTCTATTTCCCAGAGCAATTGCTTTTTATGCTGCTTTACAATACGGGTATGAAAAATGTTGGGCTTAATATGCTTAAAAGCATGAATTTTTCCCTTAAATATGAGCCACTCATCATCTTCACTCAAATTAGCTTCTACCGCCTGGCTCCAGTAATACCAGATAAAATGTTCTCCCTTTTCCATTTGATCGTAATTGCCAAGCATTACTGTATTGTGTGAAATGGTTCCCATGAAATATTTGATATCTTCAGGAGTAGTGTTGTATTTAAAAGAACCTGCATCACGCAATATATTTTTGCCGTTTACCCAAATATCTAAATGCAGGTTATCGGCCTGGGAAGGACGGTCTTTGTGTTTGCCGCAGCGGATGAAAGCAAACCTGGTGTTATCTCTTAATACATAAAATCCCCCTTCTTTAAAGGCAGCCTCACGCCTTAAATTAGGCTTTACATCAAACTCTTCCTCTCCCTGCCAGCCCACCTTTAAATCACCTCCGCCACTATTCCTTACCCCCGAGCACTCGGGGGTGAACGGGTGAATGGGTGAATCGGTGAATCGCTTCGTTTTTATTCTCTCCGTTTCTCCGATTCCCTGTTTCTCCTTTTCGGGGGG
>VRUD01000030.1 GCA_019456305.1 Cytophagales bacterium
TAACCATTTGTTGATTAATAACGAAAGAATCTATTTATTACTAATTAATGTTGCAAAACTAAATTGTTGCTACACTACATTGCATAGAGCAAAGGCCAAAGCGTTGAACCCAGCCAGTTGGCGGGGCTCTGCTCTCTACATTTATTTATTTGTCAATCATGAGTGAATTATTAAAACTAATAGAAAAAGAATACCAGGAAACACGTAAGAACTTACCTGATTTTAAAGCCGGGGATACAATTAATGTCCATTATAAGATCCGTGAGGGCAAAAAGGAAAGGGTGCAGCAATTCCAGGGGACAGTAATTCAAAGGAAAAATCCGAGTTCTAATGGTGAAACTTTTACTGTCAGGAAAATATCGAATGGTATTGGTGTAGAAAGGATCTTCCCATTTATTTCACCAAATATTGCTGAAATAAAGGTCATCCGACAAGGTTCTGTAAGACGGGCCAGACTGTATTATTTAAGAAATGTTTCCACTAAAGCTGCCAGGATCAAGGAAAAAATAATCGGAGATTCCAGGAAATCAGGTACTAAGAAACAGAAAAGCGCGTAACGCAGGGCGTTTTCACCACGCTTAAGCTCTTTTTCCCCATCAAAAGGTATAGTAGAATACTAATAAAAAATGCTAATATACGAATGTTCCATAAGCTGGCGTAGCCAGAACCAAACAAGTTATTAATCAACAGTCGGCAATCGGCAATCGGCAATCGGCAGTCGGCAGTCGGCAACATTGGCGACTGTGGACTGCCGACTGTGGACTTGTTTCAGATTAGCTTCTCTAAAGGGTAAAGTCAGGATGTCTGAATTTACTCATCTCTAAACCAATCCCTATTTCCCAGATCAATGAACGTTGAATTTTACAAATACCAGGGTACTGGCAATGATTTTATTATGATTGATGACAGAAAGAATGATTTTGACCACAATGATCATCAATTAATAAACAAATTGTGTAGCAGGAAATTTGGAATTGGGGCTGATGGGCTTATCCTGATCCGGGATCACGCTGATCATAACTTTGAAATGGTTTATTTTAATGCAGATGGGTATCAAAGTTCATTGTGCGGTAATGGAGCAAGATGTGCCGTCCATTTTGCAAATTATTTAAGTATTGTTAATAATAAATGTCGTTTTAAAGCAATTGATGGCGAACATGAAGCTTTTATTGATGATCTCATGCCCGTCAGCCCTAAAGCAAAAAAGGAAATAGAGGAAATAACGGCAAAAATAAGGCAGGCAGGCCTAATCCGCTTAAAAATGAATGATGTAACACTGATTGAAAAAAACCCTGCCCGCCCACAAAGCTCTTCCTCAATGCAGGCAGGCGGGAGTGACCATTACTTATTAGACACCGGTTCTCCACAATACGTTTCTTTTGTAGATAATTTAACTGATTTTGATGTAAAAAATAATGGGAGAAAGATCAGAAACAGTCAACGCTTCAGGAAAGAAGGCATAAACGTAAACTTTGTAGAGAAAATTTCCAATGACACAATTTTCGTCCGATCCTATGAAAGAGGAGTAGAAGATGAAACGCTTTCATGCGGTACGGGTGTTACGGCTGCGGCTTTAACATGTACTATAGATGGAAGGAGTAAGATAGGAAATAGTATGATAGGCACTGTAAAAATCAGAACTTTAGGCGGTGAGTTAAAAGTTACATTTAAAAGCATTAATGAAATGCGTTTTGAAGATATTTACCTTATTGGCCCTGTTGAAATGGTCTATAAAGGTATAGTAGAATACTAATAAAAAATGCTAATATACGAATGTTCCCTAAGCTGGCGTAGCCAGAACCAAACAAGTTATTAATCGGCAGTCGACAGTCGGCAGTCAGCAACATTGGCGACTGTGGACTGCCGAGTGTGGACTTGTTTCAGAATGTATAAAAATATTCTGCCAAAATATGTCAGAAGTAAAAATATTAGTATAAATTAGTATATCAGCATTATTTTATTAGTATGCCTTTCACCAATGCTTTAAATTTCATCAAATCCTCCCTCTGGCCTCTTCTCGTTGTCTTCTTCAGAATACTGAGCAGTTTAGCAGTGAATAAGCTTTTTGCCGTTTTCTATGGGCCGGCAGGAATTACACTACTCGCACATTTTCAGAATTTATTAAGTATTATCACTACTATTCCAGGAGATGGCATCAATCGTGGCATGATAAAATACACGGCAGCCTGCCTGCCAAACAACCGGCAAGGGAAAGGCAGGCAGGCAGGGACTCATGCCTCTTCCCACAAAAAAAATAACCAGGAGTTGTACCCCGCCAAAGGCGGGGCAGGTAAGAACTATTTTGTTGCGGGTTTCTGGTTAAATATGATCGTTTTCGTTATTACAATGCTTGTGCTGGTTCTTGCAAAGCAACAATACTTTGTATTATTTCTAATAGATTATAGCTTTCCGGATAAGTTTATCTGGTTTACTGTATTTATAATAGCCTCACTATTCCTAACCATCAATCTCTTTTTACTATCAGTAATTCTTTCAAAACAATTATTACGTACTGTTGCATTGATCACCATTGCAGGAAGTGTTTTTACTATTGTTTTTTCAGGTATTGGTGTCTTGCATTTCACGATTACCAAAGCTTTACTCGTATTTCTGCTGGGACAATCATGTGCTTTTTTGTTTTCAATAATTTATGTAACAAAGAAAAAGTTTATACTTGTCATTTCGACCGCAGGGAGAAATCTTCCGATTGGAAGTTGCTGCTTGCAAATCAGGATATTCCTCGCTGCCCTTCGGAATGGCAGATACTCTAGCGGGGGAGGATGGAGGGTTTATAAAGATTTAGGCAAATTCATTCTAATGGCGCTCAGTGTAGTGTTGTTTGATAAAATGGTTGATTTTTTTGTCAGGATGTATATCATCAATCAGTATGATCTTTACCAAACAGGGTTATGGCAAACGGTTGTCAAAGTATCTGACAGCTATACAATGGTTTTTACAGCCATTTTAGGAATGGTTTATTATCCGAAGATATCTGCACTGATCAATAATGACCCAGGGAATGAGCACCCTTCGGGGGGATTTAGGGGGGCTCCAACTAATCTACAAAAATATGTTAGCAATGTTTTTTACTTGCTGGCGCCATCTATTGCAATAGCGCTTGGGTTTGTGTTTTTATTCAAACAAGGTATTATCCTCCTCCTTTTTGATACACAATTTTTAGGATCCGCGTTTTTGATGAAATACCAGATACTGGGAGATTTCTTTAAAATGTCGTCATGGATACTTGCTTACCTGATACTTGCTCAGGCCCGGGTAGGTTTGTTTATAGCCACCCAGGCAATTTCAGCAATCATATATGTGGTATCATTATATTTATTAACTCCTGTTTTTGGATTAGAAGGGTTGACAATCTCGCATTTGATTCGTTTTGTGTTATATTTCATCTTTAATATTATTTATTTCAGGAAAATATTTCATTAATGGAAGATGGATATTTATTCTTGATTTTGAAACCACGAAACCACTAATTACACGAATTACACTAATTAAGAATTATACTAATTAAATTAGTGAAATTCGTGTAATTAGTGGTTTCGGATTTCGAGTTTCGAGTTTAGAATTTTACATATGTCCCCTCTTGTCTCAATCATATGCCTTTGCCATAATCATGGTCGCTTTATTCGCGAAGCATTGAATTCGGTTATTAACCAGACTTACAATAATATTGAGATAATAATAGTTGATGATGCAAGCAGCGATAATAGTACATCTATAATCAATGAATATGTAAAGATACATCCTGAATTTAAATTTTTAGCGCTCAAAAAAAATGCAGGCAACTGCACAGCTTTTAATAAGGGGCTTTCTTTAGCCAAAGGTGAATTTGTGATTGACTTTGCAACTGATGACGTTTTAACAAAGGAAAGGGTGGGATTACAGGTTGAAATATTTAAAAAACTGGATAAGTTTTATGGTGTAGTATTTACCAATGCGATTTATATTAATGAACATTCGGAATTTTTGGGTTATCACTATAAAATGTCTAAAACATCCAACATCCAACCCCGGATGGATAAAAAAGAAATCGAACGAGGTAAATATCAAACACCTGCCCGCCAAAGGCCTATGGCAGGCGGGTCAAATATCCGGCAACCAGTACCTAGTGGAAACGTTTATAAAGAAATACTTGAACGATATTTCATTTGTCCGCCTACGATGATGATCCGTAAGCGGGTTTTGGATGAACTGGAAGGCTATGATGAGCAGCTTGCTTATGAAGACTTTGATTTTTGGGTGCGCTCTGCAAGGAATTACAAATATTACTATTTAGATAAAGCGTTAACTTACAGGAGAATCGTCAGCGATTCTCATTCCGTAAAATTCAATAAAGCCGGAAACGACCGGATGATAAGGAGTACTTATTTAGTATGTAAAAAAGCGTTTGAATTAAACAGGAATGAGATAGAAAATAAAACATTGGCAAAACGCGTTAAATATGAAATGAGGCTGGCTTTTTTTACTGAAAATTTTGATATTACACAGGATTTTGCGATATTGCTAAAAAAATTAAACTACCTTGATTGGTTTCACAGGATAATTGATTTGCTTTCAAAAATTAAAATAAGAGTATCTTATCTGTATAAATGGTATTATAGATTAAGATATGGAAAATAATTTATTGGTGAGCAGTGCGTTGTTAATGAAAAATAAGTTATTTACAGATGGAAATTAATAAGATCATAACGATACTATTTTTATCCTTTTTCATTTCTGTAGCAACAGTGTATGGGCAGGATATGCCTGATACTGATGAACAAACATACCGGGATGAAAAAGCACCTTTTAAAGAGCGGCTATATATTGGCGGGAATTTGGGGTTGCAGTTTGGTACAATTACTTTTATTGATCTTTCTCCTGTAATTGGATATAAATTTACAGAGCGTTTTTCAGCCGGGCCTGGATTGATCTATCAGTATTTCAACTTCAGAGGAGTTGGTTTTAGTAATTATGGTGGAAAGATCTTTTCCCGTTACCTTATTAGTGAAAACCTGTTTGCACATTCTGAATATGAATATCTAAATATTGAATTATTAACGGTTGATCGCACAGGAAAAATTGTAGACAGGAGAAGGACAGACGTCAAAAGCTTTTTTATAGGCGGAGGCTATATTCAACGGATAGGTAACAGAGCTTTTATATCAATCATGTTACTATACAATCTTATCGATAATCCCTATAGTCCTTATACCAACCCAATAATCCGGATCGGGATAAGTGCAGGGATCTAAATATTTACGAATGACGAATGACGAAGTACGAATTATGTAATAGGTATATGCGTTTAGGTCGCACAAGATTTATACTTTTGAATATGTATGAGTGACTAACCACGCCATTTATGGCGTGGACATTAAAGAATAAAACTGACAGGGCTTTAGCCCAATTATGCTAAAAACGGGCTAAAGCCCAGGGTTTGTATAGTTTGATTATCTCCGCCATAAATGGCGGAGTTAGTCAGCCATAAATAGACACAATCTTCAATTTGTTTATAAAAAGGATGGTAGAGAATGAGTAAAAGCCAACAAAATCAATATCAACTGATGTGATACCTAAACGCATATACCTATTATGTAATTCATCCCCTCGTCATTCGTACTTCGTCATTCGTAATTTGAAAGATCTTTTCGGCTGCTCCGGTATTTTTCAGAACGTAATTGCGTGCAATAGATGCCTTATTAGCTCTGAGCTCATCGTTTTCGTAGTTGGCCTTAAACTGCTTTTCAAACTCCTTTGTATTTTTTATTGAAAATGCTGCTCCTGACGCAACCAGGTCAACAGCTTCATGAAATTTTTTATAATTGGGACCAAAAAATATGGGCATCCCGAAAGTGGCTGCCTCCAGGATATTGTGCAGACCTAACCCAAAAGCGCCCCCTATGTAGGCAAAATCGGCATATTGATAAAGCGAAGATAACATACCAATATTGTCTATTATCAATACTTTATATTTTGCTGCATTTTGTTTGTTTAACATTGAATAGCGTATGCAATCAGCTGTTTCTTTCCTAAAATGTTTTTTTTGAGTTTTTTCCTGAACTTTTAATATTTGTTTACGTATATTTGCGGTGAAGTCTTTTGTGGTTTCCACACTTGGGGAATTGAACCCCTCTGTTGGCTGGAGCCACTTTAGGCTTCTTTTTTTGTTATTGAATCCTTTATTAATTTTATGTAGAATATCTTCTTCACTCACTTTATGGAATAAACGAGACTGTAGTTTTTCTATCTCATTTTCACCTATCTCATGCGGAGCAATTACAATTTTAAGTTGTTTGTTAAAATTATTAATAAAAGGAATCAGTATTTTCATATCCTCAGGCCAACTACTTCCAATAATAAGCAGCTTTTCACCAGCTTTAAATTGCTCAACTATGGGTATCTCTTTTTTATTATCGCAAATCGTTTTCACCCTGTCAAACCGGGTATCACCTGCTATGGTTAGGTTATTTATTCCAATATTTTTTAACAGATCATAAGAAATTTGGTCTTGCACAAAAATGTACTGAAAAAAGGAGAGCATTTTCCTGTAAAATCCGCCATGAGGCTTAAAAAATAATTGATTGGTTCTGAATATTGCGGAAAATAAAATGACCGGAATATTGTTTTTCTTTAAAGTATTGAGGTAGTGATACCAGAATTCATATTTAACAAAGAATACAATTTTGGGCTGAACTATTTCTACGAATCTCTCTGCATTTTTTTTGCTGTCTATGGGTAAATAGAAAACAAAATCTGCCAATTCATAGTCTTTCCTGACTTCATATCCGGAAGGGGAAAAAAAAGTTAGTAAAATTTTCCATTTCCCATCTTCCCACCCTTTCGGGTGGTCACCCGTTAGGGGTGACATTTTCCATTTTTCAATAACTGGCCTTGCCTGCTCAAACTCTCCCAGGGACGCGCAATGAAACCAGGCTATTGGGGAATTATTATCTTTCAATGTCAGCTTGATCTGATCAAAAATCCCTTTCCTTCCTATAATCCATTTTTTTGCTTTGGGATTGAAAGATGAAGCTATTATGATTGCTAAATGATAAAGCCTGATACTAATATTATAGAAAAATAGTGACAATTGAGAGATGAAGCGTAAGCTTTTTTTACTAACATAAAGATGACTCATTAGCGTATGGTTTTATACATACGCTTACTATGACAAAACCCTCTAAACAATTCAGAGGGTTTTGCAGCCAAAGATTATTTTAATTTATTTTCCCGTAGTGATTAATCACCCTGTTTCATCAAGGTTCAGGATATTATAAGCCAAACCAGCTAATGCTCCACCAGCAAGCGGGCCCAACAGGTAAATCCAAAGATCCCCTATTGAATCACCACCGGTAAATGTATCTATCAAAATTGGGCCAATACCAACAGCAGGATTAAAAGCGCCTCCTGAAATTGGACCGCCCGCAAAAGCAGCTGCCAATATAGTAAACCCGATGGCAAGCCCGTAATAGGAATTTCCTTCGGTTTTTTTTGAGGTGGCAACATTAAGAACAACCATACAAAGAGCAAAAGTGAAGGCTCCTTCAATAGCTAAAGGCTTTAAAACATTGAATCCTTCTTTTGGAGCCGGGAAAAAAGTATCTTTATACAATAAATAGAAAAATAATGCCGCTAATAAAGCTCCAATGATCTGGAAGATCATATACATCAAGGCATCTTTGCCTCCGATCTTTTTCCTGATCAAAACCGCAAGGGTTACGGCAGGATTATAATGTGCACCTGATAAATGCCAGCCCATATAGACCATGACCATTAAGATGGCACCAATGGCTATAGGATTACCTGTCAATCCTATTACGAGCACTAAGAAAAAGGTGCCGGTTAATTCTACTAAATAATTTCTCATAATAATAATATTTTAGTTTGGTACAAAGCTATGATTTTTTTAAATAATTATTTATTTGATAAGATTTTTTTTACATTTGCCTTCTAAAATATGACTATAAAATTAAAAACCAATTAATTATGAATGTTGAAAAAGGACAACAAGCGCCTTCGTTTACGCTGCGTGATACAGAGAAAAACGAAGTTTCATTAGATGATTTCAAAGGAAAAAATGTGGTATTATTGTTTTTCCCTCTGGCATTTACCGGGGTTTGCACAAAAGAATTATGTGCAACCAGGGATGACCTTGCATTTTACGATGATCTTAATGCCCAGGTTTTAGCCGTTTCGGTTGATTCCTTGTTTTCCCTTGGCAAGTTTAAGGAAGAGCAAAATCTCAATTTCCCGTTATTATCAGATTTTAATAAGGAAACGGCCCGATCCTATGGAGCGCTTTATGAAGAATTTGGACTGGGGATGAAAGGCGTTGCTAAAAGATCAGCTTTTGTGATCGATGCAAACCAGGTGATCAGGTATGCGGAAGTATTGGAATCGGTAGATGATCTGCCAAATTTTGATGCTATTAAAGAAACGCTCTCTTCTTTACAAAAGGAACGTGTAGCTTAATTTTAGCTGTAAACGATAATTACAGGGTTACTAGCCCTCCGAGGGTTAGTAATCCTTTTTTAAAAACAAAAAAACTAAAAATATTTTTCTTTTTAAAAAAAGTGATACATTTGCCCCCGATAATGATTTGTACAAAACAGATCAACAAATATTAACCAATTAAATTTTTACAACTATGAAAAAACTTTTTTTATCAAGCGTATTGGCATTTGCTATGACATTTGCCTTCGCACAGGATGATGACTCAAGAAAACCCGTTGCAGGTGACATGGGTTTTGCATTTGGCGTTAATAGCCCATTCGTGACTTCATCAATTTTTACCACTGTAGGTAATGCCGGAACTGTGGTATTTAAATATGTAGTTGCTGATGGCATTGTGGCAAGGGTAGGTATTATTATATCTAACAGTAATAGTACTATTGAAAATGAGTTTTTAGATTCTACAGGAATTTCCGGAAATGGTATTTTTAGCATTAACACAACCAAAACTAATTCATGGACCATCAGTGTGGGTGGTGAGTACCATCTTGAAGGTACCTCCAAGTTAGACCCGTATGCTGCTGCTGATCTGTATTATGGCGGATTGGGTGGATCTACCATTGTTCGACAGGAAGTAAAAGAAGCAACAGGTGTCTTACAAACAGGAGCTGTAAACGGAGATTTTAAAGAAACTAAAACAACTAAAGTAGGAAAAGGATCTGTTTTGGGTTTACAGGGCGCTGTAGGAGTTAATTATTTTATTGCCAAGAACTTTGCAATAGGAGCTGAATTTAATTATGGCCTTGCAAAAACGGTATTTAACAATAAAAAAAGTGAAACAATTATTGAAACTAAAGGTAATACATTTCTTTTACCTGGTGAAACAGCTGGTATAAAAACTTTTACAAATTCCAATGCTGTTAATAAATCAGGCGGCTGGGCAACAACCGGAGGTGGAGTACTTACCGTTAATATTTTCTTTTAAAAAATAAATTTGTAAAAAACGCCTTATCAAATATTTGGTATGGCGTTTTTTTTTAAAAACATTTATTTTGTTTGTATTATTATTTTTATATTTATATTTGTAAAAGATATTAAAACCTAAATTTCATTAGTTATGAAAAAGTTCGCAAAAAGTTTCGTGCCACCTGTATTTTCAGGTGCATCCTTTGCAACCATGTTGATCTGTATAATGGTTGCTGTTTCGTCATGTAAAAAAGAACCAGACTATGGCAATCCTACACTTTCTGGTCTTGCTGATAAAGATAGTGTTGATTTAACTACTGTGGCCAGACAAGTGGCAGGTGATGTCAACGAAGGCGCTAATAGTGAAAGCGGGGAAAGTTTGGAAAATCTTGTTGATCTGTTAAATACTGCTGATCCATTATTAAGAACTGTAAAGGGCGAAGGATTTAAAGGGATCTTTGAACGAACAAAACTGAAGATCAAAAGCGCCATACGAAATTTGCCTTTTAGAGATAAATTGGAATCTGCCAAAATTGCAAGCGATACATCCGGCAATTTTTGCTTTGACTGCCATTGGGGCACCTATACCTGGGTCCCTATCGATTCGGGTTATTGGCATTATACTCCTGGGGGTAATACCATTACCATGAAGTTCCCTGCTGATAAGAACAGCCCTGTTAATAATGCCGTATTGACCATTGGCGCCTATACGGAAATACCCATTACAACGGTGGACGAATTTGGTTTTTCTCAAACTAATTATTATCCCACCAGCCTGGTAGTTGATCTGAAAGTTAACAACATTCCTGAAGCTAATCTTAATTATACCGGTACTTTTGATTCTGAAGGTATGCCGCTCTCTATTAAATTAACCATTTATTTCAAACCATTTACCCTTTCATTTATATTCTCTAACCAACCTACCACCGTTTCTTTCGATCTGTCCCTTAGTAAAGATGGTGCAGGTGTTATGTACGCTGTTGGCGGTACAGGAACATTTACAGATGCATCCAAGGATTTTGTAAAAACAATTGAAGGGTACGTACAGCTATATAAGCTAAAACTGGAAACCTCTTCACCTGTTGATGTAGAAACGCTTAATGATATTGACCTGAATACTGGCATTACTGCTGCCGATCTTAACAAGTATGTCAATATAGATTTGTTCTATAATACTCTGAAAATTGGAGAATTATTCTTTATAGATATTATAGATCCTATAATGGGCATAGAGACACAAGTGTACATTAAATTCAATAGTGGCAAGGTGGTGCTCGCAGAGACCTATCTTTGTATAGTTGAAGAAACAGTTTGTACTGATTTTGGCGGGCAATGGGATCAGGCCCTTTGCGAGTGCCTGTAAAGAATTAATTTACAGAACTAAAAAGCCTTTCCAAAATTGGAAAGGCTTTTTTTATTAAGATACAGGCTTATTTTCCACCATTACCTTGTCAAATGCCTGAATAATAAGCTGCTTTATTTCTGCATTTTTAGATGCTGCTAATACTTCAATACCTATAATATTTCCATCAACATCATAGTCTGCTATAATATCATCAGTAATCGCATCAGTATTCTTTATAGCTAACTCCTTTAGTCGTATGTATAATGCATCTGCCTGTTGGGAATAGTGTATTCTCATTTATTACTAATGCTTTTTATAATACTACTTGAAAGGATTTGCCAAGAGGTTGGAAATCAGATGTTTCATGATTTTTGAGTTTCGCTTCAATTTTCTCAAAACTTCTTATTACTTCTGACGAGTATAATCTTTCCCC
Source organism: Cytophagales bacterium (assembly GCA_019456305.1). NCBI lineage: Bacteria > Pseudomonadati > Bacteroidota > Cytophagia > Cytophagales > Cytophagales bacterium. Next base: position 11,193 of record VRUD01000030.1, read on the forward strand.
GCAATGGAGACAAACACCAGCCTTTACGTTCAGAATAGCAGTGTTGATACCTCCGGATAAAATCTCTTTAACTTCTTTTTTAACTATTTGCCCCTCACATCGAGGGCATTTTTTTACGTATTTCATGTCTTTTTTCTTTTCTTAAAATTAATCCAACGATTAGGATTAGGACGATATACTGTGATCAAGATTGCAATCTTGCTTTCAGGATCATAAGCCCAAACGCTATGAATTGGTTCATCCCCTGAAGATTTACCATAGATTAAACAACTTGGATAGGGCATATCTGTTTGGTAATCCTCTATAACTTCACCATTGCTTACTGAAAATAAAATGTCATCCAAAACCAACAAATCATTCCTTGCTTCTTGTTTTGCATGAAAGGTAATATTTAATTGATTTGCCTGTATAGCATCAATAATCTCAACTATTTTCAACTTATAAATATTATAAGGCCAAAAAAATTTCTACTTCAACGGGTCTGCCGTTACGCTGAAAGTATAATTAACGTTAAAAGTAAGCGTATCAAATATGAATCTGTTAGTAAATAATTGGGGATTCATTATAAGTGTATCCTTATTAACATAAGGAATAAAATCACCACCTTTTGTATCTAAAGTAAGAACATTGCTGTTGGTGTCAGCAGGTGTAACATTTTTACCTGCAAGTAAAATATTGCCAAGTACAGCATCAGCAAGATAGATCTTTACAGAGTCTAAAAAAGCAAATGTTCTGCCGGAATTAGTAATCGTCAATTTTAGGGCTTTCAAACTTGCCTTTTTGATGTTCTTAATATCTGCACCATTCTTTCCAAATTCATCTTTTGCTTTTGTTGGATATGTAACTATTGTATCAACCTTCACTTCAAGGATTGGAGTTGTGAAAGAGGTACTGTCTGAATAATCAAAGGTCAAAAATTTATCCACAAGATCATCTTTATTGCAGGAATACCACACCATAGCAAAAGAGAAAATAACGAGCGACCCCATCAGATATTTAATATCCAACGAAGTAAAAATTTTTCTTAAAGTTTTCATGATTTTGTTGTTTTTGGTTCAAAGATATTTTAATACAGTTGCAAATATAAGACTAATCTGGTATTGCTGCAAATAAAAGTGATAATAATTAAATTTTATAATAATTGTTCATCCTCCAACCATCGACAGGAATCACCGGCCATCTCCTCCAGCGATGAAGTTTTATAGTCCAATGTCTCAATCGCCTTATCATATTTACATGAAACATTTCCTGTTAACAACTCTAACGTTTCGGGTGTTATCTGAGGCTCTTTTGAAGTAAAAATTGATACGAACATATACCAGTTACAGGCAAGTTGCAGAGCCCATTTAGGCGTTACTTTACGGGTTTCTTTTTTTTTCAACAACTTTTCAATCTGGTTGATCACTTCCTTAAAACTTGCTTCTACGCCTCCCAAAAGGTAATTTTCACCTGTCTTTCCTTTTTCAACAGCGTTAATATGAGCCCTCGCAATGTCTTTTACATGGCAAAACATCCCGATTCCCGGAGGAATGCCGGGCAAATTATTATAATAAATCGTTTTAATCAGCTTAGCCCAGTTGTGCTTGTCGTAAGGGCCCATAATATGTGCAGGGTTGATGATCACCGCATCTAATCCTTTTGAAACGGCTTTTTTAACTTCCTGTTCACCAAGATATTTGGTGATAAAGTAATTGATTTTGGATGTTTCTGCATTGGAAGGTGTATTTTCATCAATCATTTCTCTATGAATACCGAATGCAGCCACTGAAGAGGTGTGTATGAATCGTTTTGCTTTCTTGGCAAGGGCACAATTCACCATATTGCGGGTACCTGTCACATTGTCAATATATTGTTGTTTATTCCGTTTAGACCACATATTGGTATTACCGGCAACGTGGAATACTGCATCAACCTGGTCAGGCATGGCTGCTATCAATGAATCATGATCGTCAATAGATCCAACTACCTTATTTACGCTAAAACGATTTAAATACTTTAAATCGGAAGTGGGGCGGTGTAAGGCGTAAACTTCCCAGTCTTCCTTACACAATTCTTCTATCAGGTTGAGGCCTACAAAGCCGGTTGATCCTGTTACAAAAGCTGTTTTTGGCATCGTGTTGTTTACAGTGAGGTTTATATGTAGCAACAATTTAATTACGCAATATTGTAATCATAAAATATATTATTTCATTAAGAAACCACTTAAAGATTGGAGTTTTATTCCTTTTTTCCTTGCTGTTTTTACTTCGATAATTCCGTCCTTTATAGCTTTAAAAACATCCAACTTGTTTTTTAATTTTTCATAATTTTCATTCAATTTCTTCCATTCTTTAACTGGAACAAGCACAGAGGTTTTATTGCCCGATTCGTCAATTACATATTTTACATTTTGGTTCATAATAACAAATTTACAGATTGCAAAGCTACTATTTTTTCTTCAACTTTTCAATAGCCTTAGCAACAAAATCTGATAAAACAAGCCTGCCGCTAATTTCAGCACGTTCCTCTAATAAAGTATCCCATTGTTCAGCGCCTTTCCAGAATATGTTTTTCAGCTTTTCCATTGCTTCCGGGCTGCTATTGGCCAGTTTTTCTGCGAGGGTATATACAGCTTCGTCTAATTCACCAACGCCTGGAAAAATATTAGCATAAAGCCCTTTTTCTTTTGCCCATTGGGCAGTCTGCCATTCGGCAGCGTTGATGGCAAGCTGGCTGAATACAGCTGTCCCGATTTTTCGTTCAACAGCAGGGCCAACTACAAAGGGGCCTATCCCAAGCGCCAGCTCACTGAGCTTTACCGATGCTCTATCCACAGCCAGAGCATAATCACAGGCAGCTACCAATCCAACGCCACCGCCTACCGCTTTTGCCTGTACACGTGCAATGATAAACTTTTTGCATTTACGCGCTGCATTGATAACCTTAGCAAAACCCATAAAAAACGCTTTGCCTTTTTCAATATTATCAATTGCGAGCAGTTCATCAAATGACGCCCCGGCACAGAATGCTTTCTCACCCTCACTATGCAAAACAATTACCTTAGCTTCGGGATCATTGCCAACCGAGGTAATTTCATCAGCGAGTTTTCTAAGTAAACTGCCCGGAAGGGAATTGCTTTTTGGGTGGGAAAAAGTGATGGCTGCTATTCCGTTTTCTATCGTAGTATCTACTTTGCCTTGTTCCATGATGTTTGTTTCCATAGCCTTTCCTGAACCTCTCCAACGAAAAAGGACCGTTTAGTAAACCAATGCTTCTTTATTTACCTTTGATCGATCAAGATTTTCTAAAAGTTGCTTTTTGGCTGAAAAATTTAAATCAAATTTAGAATTTTTAGTCATTTTATTAATTAACGATGTAAATGAGATCCCTAAATAATGATTTAGATTATAAACCATTTTCAAAGTAAGCGGTCTCTTTTTATTCAACACTTCAGAGACACGTGTTTTTCCTCCAAAAATAGGCGCAATGTCCTTTTGTTTAAGGTTCATTTGATCCATTCTAAACTTAATGGCTTCAACGGGGTCAGGTGGTGGAATAGGAAAATATTTTTTCTCATAATTTTCTATCAAAATAGCTAATATTTCAAATTCGTCTCCTTCAGGTGTATTAGGTTCTAATGGATTTGTACTTGAATGTATTAGGTCATAAGCTCTTTTAAGGGCTTTGTCTAATTCTTTGTCATTTTTTATAGGTTTAATCATGGTTGTATTTTTTTATAGGTTTATATGCTATCGTTTTTATATTTATATTATCATATTCCTGATGAGTTCCGAACCAAACGATGTAGATAGTTTTAAATCTATATTCAATATCTACAACCAATCGAAAATGATTTCCACTAATATCAAAAACCACTCTTTTATTATCAATAATAGATGCATTACCATATTTTTTTTTCACATCCTGAGTATTATTCCAATTTTCATTATAAGTATTAATAATCCATGCTTTTAATTCTTTTGCTGCCCTTTTATATTTTGGACTTTGCCAATATTTCTTTAATGTACTTTCAGCTATAATTCTCATTAATGTATATGAGATAAACGTATGAGAAAGAAAAAAGTTACCAATTAGGGTAACTTTCCCTCAGGATGTTAATTCTACTTTCTTTGAACCAACGTCAAAATAGTCGCCAGCGCCACCGTTTCCCCGGTTTCATCAAGTACCTCTGCCAGCCATTTCACAATGCCTTTTGCCACCTTATCATCCGGACGTTTTTCCTGGGCTGTTTTTTCTTTGACGGTCAACCTTACACCAATGGTAGCGCCAACGTAAACAGGTTTTGTAAAACGGCACTCATCAATACCATAATTGGCTAAAACCGGTCCTTTTTTCGGATCAACGAAAAGGCCGGCAGCGGCAGAAAGGATAAAATAGCCGTGTGCTACCCGTTCTTCAAACATGGTATTCTCAAGTGAGGTTACATCCATGTGTGCATAAAAATTATCACCGCTGATGTTGGCAAAATTCACGATATCTGCTTCGGTTACAGTGCGTTTATGCGTGACCAATGTTTCGCCAATTTTCAGGTCATCAAAATATTTCCTAAACGGATGGACAATATCTTCTTCCTGCTTAGCGCCTGCTAAGTAGGTGTTTGTTACTTTCATAAGCGTGGTAGGGGAACCCTGGATAGCCGTTCTTTGCATAAAATGAAAAACCCCTCTTATACCACCCATCTCTTCCCCGCCCCCGGCTCTTCCGGGCCCTCCATGAACAAGATGGGGCATGGGAGAACCGTGCCCGGTAGATTCCGAAGCACAGTCTTTATTGACAACTATGATCCTGCCATGATAAGCGGCTGTACCTAATATAATATCCCTTGCAAAGTTATCATCGGCAGTAAAAACCGATCCGACAAGGCTGCCTTTACCCATTTTAGCTAATTCTGCTGCTTCATCAATATTCTTATAAGGCATCACCGTGCAAACTGGTCCGAATGCTTCTACATTGTGCGGTTCGGTTTTATTGAATGGGTCATCACAATACAACAGCATGGAAGGCATAAATGCACCTAACTTCTTATCTGCACCCATTACTTCAAAATCATCATAACCGCCATGAACCAGTTTACCGGCTTTCAGAAGTTCCGATACACGGTCTTTAACTTCATCTACCTGTCCTATACTTGCCAGCGGGCCCATTCTTACACCGTCTACCGAGGGATTGCCCAATATTATTCCTTCAAGTCGTTTTTTTAAAGCTTTTATAACATCCTCACACAATTTTTCAGTTATTAGTGTTCGCCTTATTGCTGTACATTTCTGTCCGGCTTTTACGGTCATCTCCCTTGCAACTTCTTTGATAAATAGCTTAAATTCCTCCGTATCAGGAGTCGCATCCGGACCCAGGACTGAAAAATTCAGTGAATCAGCTTCCATATTAAACCGTACTGAATTATCAACAATTGCGGGATGCTGCTTTAACATTTTCCCTGTTTCAGCAGATCCGGTAAATGTGACCACATCCTGACTACTAACGTGATCCAACAGGTCTCCTACGCTTCCGCAAATGAGTTGCAAGGCGCCTTCGGGCAATATTTTTGAGTTAACGATCTCCTGTACCATCAGCTCAGTGAGATAGGAAGTGATCGTAGCAGGTTTTACTATTGCCGGCACCCCAGCTAAAAAGTTAACGGCAATTTTTTCTAACATTCCCCAGCAAGGGAAATTAAAGGCATTGATATGTATGGCAGTTCCCTCCATAGGCACACATATATGATGCCCAATAAAAGTTCCGTTTTTAGATAAAGCTTCCAGGTTGCCATCAACATAAAATGGCTCATCAGGAAGTTCGCGCCTGCCCTTGCTTGCATACACAAACAGGTTGCCGATACCGCCTTCAATATCTACCCAGGAATCGGTCTTGGTAGCGCCCGTAGCTGCTGACAATTCATAAAATATATTCTTCTTTTCGGTAAGGTATAGCGCCAATGCTTTCAGCATCCTTCCCCTTTCATGAAAGGTCATTTTGCGTAAGGCAGGCCCCCCTACCCTTCTTGCATATTCCAGCATGGCTTTAAAATCCAGCCCTTTGCTCGTAGCTATAGCAATTTGCTCACCGGTAACAGCATTGAACAGATCCTTTCCGTTTCCTTCACCCTCTATCCATTTGCCCTGAACGTAGTTTTTTAATTTGATGGTTTTTGTTTTTACTTGCATGATTGGTTTATTTATTTTAATGACAGGCTAAACAGTTACCTCCTGTTTTTTCTTTACTACAATTTTCTTCTTGTATTGCTTTTTAGCTTTCATTGGAGTAATTATTATATCTTCATCCAATACGGCCTCAATCTTAGCAATAGTTTTTAGAGTAATATTATGCTCCCCGGATAACCATTTGCTGATCTCTGATTCATTTTTCCATAGGGCCTTAGCAAGGTCCTTTTGAGTCATACCTTTACGCTCTGTTATTTCATAGATTTGATCTATTATATCAAGTGATTTAGTCACAAAGATTTTCGATTCTTTGCTAGTTCTTTTAATTATTTTATCGAAGAATTTACTTGGCATTTTTTTATATTTAACTATTTTATTAAAAATATAATTCCAATTCACCTTCTAGAGATGATGAATTCCTATTAATTCTTATTAGACCTTCTGCAATACAATTATTCACTTATTTAAAAACATTTGTTTCAACCGTTCCAATGCCTCTGCCCAATAAGCCTTCATTTTCTCTGCTCCTTTCGCATCAGGCAGTTTCGTATGTTGCACGACCACCTGGCTTTTATCCTGGCCTTTGTCGTAAAAGTTCACATTTAAGCTTTTTTGACCATCGGTCCAGGTGATGCGCATGGATACTTCCGGAGTGGCTTTATGAATGGTAATGGGCGTATCCGGCTGCCAATTATTCCTGGCTCTTTCATCTTCAAAGGCATTATATAGTTCAGCTAACGAAACGTCAATAGTTTTGCTCACACTGATCTCATACCCTTCGGGTTTCTGGTGTAATGCACGCATTCCTCTTTCCTGTTCGTAAGTTACCGTTACCATTTGCTGCCACCATGGCTTAACCTGGTATGCCTTACCAATATAGGTAACAATTTCCTTGTGGTTCATCTTGGCAGCGCCTGCCGCATCCAGTATTTTAAACCATTCATCCCAGGCTTTTCCTGTGCTTGCCAGGACTTTTTCATCGCTTATTTTTTGGGACATAATGATGAGTTGTTTGATGATTGACAGGCAAAAATAGATAAAACCTGCCACAAAGACACGAAGAAACTAAGTTTTACAAAATATTTTAGACGCGAATTACACGCCTGCGTGCCGAAACTTGTGTCAGCCCGTACTATGGCGTGCAGGCACGAATTTCACTAATTATATTTAGTTTTATGTTTTTCGACCTGGCCTTATCTTTTGCCACAAAACGGCCCAGGCATCTGTCTGAAACAACCTTGAATCATTTTTTGCCTGCCGTAAAAAAAACAAACCGATGGGTAATAATATAAAATCTGCTGCCCACATTCCGTAAGGAATTAAAATAATTCCCTCTTTAGCCCACTTCTCTCCAATGATAGAGAGCACGTAAAAAATCATAAAAAACATAATTGAAATTATCGCAGGTACGCCCAAACCTCCCTTTTTAATGATAGCGCCCAGCGGTGCCCCGATCAGAAAAAATATTATACAGGCAACAGATTGAGTATATTTTCGCCACTTTTCAATTTCAAAATAATTTGCATCCCTGTCAATGTTTTTTAGCCTTTGCCTGTTAGCTTTTATATAGCTTTTAACGCCTCTTGCCTGGTTTGTCGCTTTTTTGAGGATATGCGGGTTCTCCCGTGTACCAGGGACAGGTTGTTCCGGGTGCCCGGAACGTGATGCGTCTGTGGATGTTTTATTTAGAGCAGCTTTTAGTTTTGAAGATTGGTGGAATCTTCCAGCCACCTGGCGGCCAGGACGGCTAAATGTATCAGAGGGAGTAAAACCCGTTTGATATTTACCTGCCTGGCGATCTCTAAATCTTCGATCAGTACTTTTAATTTTTATATATGTACTCTCATTTTTAGCGCTATCTAACGGGGAAAATAAATAATGATAATAAGCAGCAATATTTTTTGATAGCTTAGTCTCCAATTTGTCATATTCACGCCTTGATGAATCAACATATGTATTCAATTCACTTATATTATTCATCATTCTATTACCCTTAAACAGCTCTTCTTTTGTGCGCTCAAGGTCAAACGATGCAAGGCTGAATATCAACTTACTCTGCCTGAATTGGTTTCTAACAAATTGCTGTGGTTGTGCAACATTCTGTTCATGAATCTCATTAAAGCTTTTACCATTGAAAAGTTCAAGCACCAGGTACCTGTCATTGTAAATGGTATATGTGTAACCCGAATCGGCTAATATTACATTAGTGTTACCTCTGCCGCTGGTATGATCATATATCATTACACCTTTCAGTGCATTACCCCCTGGAAACTTTTTACTAACTTTTATACTATAGCCCGGCAAACCGTTATAAAAAGCGCCCTCCTTAAAATTCAATGTGGGCTTCTTCTGTCTGATGTCGAATAACAAACTATAAGCTTTAAGATTTGCTTTGGGTACGATATAGTCATTAAAATAGAATATTCCGAATGTTAATATTAACACAACTATAAAAATCGGAAACAGCGCCCTGATCAATGATATGCCAGCGCCTTTTATTGCTGTTAATTCATTATGTTCAGCTAAATTGCCAAAGGTCATTAAAGTTGATAACAAGATGGCTAAAGGTAGGGCGACAGGGGTCATATTCAGACTAAAATAAAAAAGGAGCTCGGCAAAAACTGTAAATCCCAGGTCCTTGCCCACAAAGTCTTCTATATATTTTAACATATATTGAATTAGTAAAATAAATACTACTACAACAAATGTTATAGAAAAGGGTCCAATGAATGCCCTTAGAACAAGCTTATCTATCTTTTTCATTAGCAATTGTACAAAGATATGAAATTTTATATGTAATTTTGAGTGGATTAAATCAGATAATGAGTAAAAATAAAATCAATGTTGCTGTCCTCATGGGCGGAACCTCCACCGAACATGAAATATCCCTTCTTACTGGCGCTACCATCATTAATGCCCTTAATAAAGATAAATACAACATTTATTCCATAAAAATAGAAAAAAACGGGATATGGTTGTTACCCAATGGTTACCTAAACGAAAACCCGAAATCCCACCCTGCGGGTGACCCCGCCAACTGGCGGGGCAAAATCCGAAATCCAAAATCTGAAATTAAAGAGCTTGATGCTGGTTTAGCATTAAATACTATTAAAAAAGAAAACATGGATGTGGTATTTATTGCTCTTCATGGAAAACATGGTGAAGATGGCACTATCCAGGGATTATTGGAATTGGCAGGAATTCCCTATACAGGTTCAGGTGTGATGGCAAGTGCATTGGCTATGAATAAGGTGAAATCCATGGAAATATTTCAATTTCATGGGCTTAAAGTACCCCCCTATATTGTATTTGATAAGATCCGATCCCAGAATAACCTGGTTGAAATAATCAATGAGATAAAAACAAAATTTAGCTTTCCTTGTGTTTTAAAACCAACAGATGGCGGATCAAGTGCCGGAGTTTATATTTTAAAAAGCGAAAAGGAAATTAAACAGGCAGTACGTAAAGCATTTGAAGTCACAAATAAACTTATGTTTCAGCAATACATCAAAGGCGATGAAGTAACCTGTGCAGTACTTGATACCGGCAAAGCGCCTATTGCACTACCCCCAACACAAATAATACCTAAAACAAGCGATTTTTTTGACTATAAAGCAAAATACACACCGGGAGCCTCCGAAGAAATAACTCCTGCAAAGTTTCCTCAAAAGACCCTTGAAAAAATACAAGAGATATCCTTGAAAGCACATAAGATCCTGGAATGTTCGGGTTTGTCGAGAGCAGATATGATCGTGAGTGATGACGACATATACATTCTGGAAACCAACACTATTCCGGGAATGACCCAAACAAGTCTTTATCCGCAGGCAGCATCTAAGATCGGTTTAAGCTTTGAGGTATTGTTGGATAAGATAATAGAACGTGCTTTGAAGAAGTTGTAACGCAACAGAAGAAATTGGCAGTTGGCAGTAGGCAGTAGGCAATATTGCCTACCTATTGCCTACCTATTTGCCTATTGCCAACTGCCTACTGCCAACTGCAAACTGCTTTCGTGGGTTTTTCAAAGCCTCCTACAACTTCACACACACATTCTTTGCCTCGGTAAAAAATTTCAAAGCCTCAAAGCCCCCTTCACGCCCAACTCCCGAATTTTTCATCCCACCAAATGGCGTGCGCAGGTCTCTCAGCAGCCAGCAGTTGATCCAGATGATACCATTATTTAGCCGGTGTGCAACATTATGCGCTTTGGTTAGATTTTCTGTCCAGATGGTGGCAGACAGGCCATATTGAGTGCTGTTGGCATAAGTCAAAACTTCTTCCTCTGTATCAAATGGAATAAGCGTTACTACAGGGCCAAATATTTCTTCCTGGTTGGTACGGCATTTATAGTCTAATCCTTCGATAACTGTGGGGGCAACAAAGTAGCCGTTTTTACAAGGCCCGTTCAATTTAACCTGACTGCCTCCTGTTAGTATTTTTCCACCTTCTTCTTTGGCCAGGTCAATATAATACAATATTTTATTCATATGTTGTTTTGAAACAACCGCACCGATCTTACAGCTTTCTTCTTTTGGGTTTCCCACTTTCAGTTTTTTTGTTTGTTCTATAAAAGCATCTTTAAATTTTTCGTAAATGGACTTTTCTATGAACATTCTCGATCCGCATAAGCAAATTTCACCCTGGTTTGAAAATGATGAACGTATAGAGGTGCTTAATGCTTTTTCAAAATCACAATCTGCAAAAATGATGTTTGGATTTTTACCCCCCAGTTCAAGTGACAATTTCTTGAACATCGGTGCAGCTACACGGGCAATGGTTTCACCTGTTTTGGTACCGCCTGTAAACGAGATCACAGGAATATCTGGATGTGATATAATAGCATTGCCTGCTTTATTACCATTACCATGAATTATATTTAAAACTCCTGGCGGCATTCCGGCTTCAATACATAATTCAGATAGCATCGAGGCAGTCACAGGTGTGAGCTCTGAAGGTTTGCCTATCACACAATTGCCGGCAGCAAGTGCCGGAGCAATTTTCCAGGTAAACAGGTAGAGCGGTAAATTCCAGGGAGAAATACATCCTGCTATGCCTATTGGATGATGCATCGTATAGTTGATGGCTGTCTCTTCCATGTAATGAGCGTCAGAAGAGTCATGCAGAATGGCTGTAGCAAAAAAACGGAAATTACTTGCTGCCCTGGGTATATCAACAACTTTGGCTAATTTCACCGGCTTGCCGTTATCCATGCTTTCTGCCTCCGCCAGCTTTTGGAGATCTCTCTTAATCAGGCCGGCTATTTTTAGTAAGATACCAGACCGCTTTTCCGCACTCATTATGGACCATTGTGGAAATGCTTTTTTTGCAGCTTCCACAGCTAATGCTACATCTTTTTCATCTGAATCAGGAATTAGCGAATATACTTCCCCCGTTGCAGGGTTATAATTGTCTATATACTTGCCCGATTTTGGTTCAATTAATTCTCCGTTAATGTAGTTTTTTAGTTTTTGCATTTCTAAAATTTTCATAAAAGTACAAATTTTGTACCGGATTTTTGATTTAAACTATTAAATTTGCATGGGTATTTTTTTATATAAAAATACACATTTATGAAAACCCCGGAAAAACCCCAACCAATCCATACCCCCTTCAGCAATCACTTTGACATCAAATACCCCATCATTTGTGCCCCAATGTTTTTGGTAAGTTCTGTGGAGATGGTAGTAAAAGCGTCCAATGCAGGCGGACTTGGTACTTTCCCGGCTTTTAATTACAGGCCCATTGAAAATTACAGAAAAGCCATAAGGGAGATCAAACAACAGACAAAGCACCCTTTTGGCGTCAATATAATTGTCCAGAAGACAAACAAGTTCCAAAAAGAACAATTAGAGATTGCCCTGGATGAAAAAGTGCCATTGATCATCAGTTCTCTCGGCAACCCCAAAGAAGTCATACGCCTGGCACACGAGGTTGGTACCAAAGTGTATTGTGATATTGTAAACATAGAGCACGCAAAAAAAGTGATTGGTCTCGGAGCTGACGGACTTATTGCCGTGGGCAGCGGGGCTGGTGGGCATGCCGGGGATATTTCGATCTTCGCACTTATTCCTTCTTTGAAAAAAATGTGCCAGGTGGAAACTCCTGACACCACCATACCCATTATTGCAGCAGGAAGCATTGTAGACGGGATAGGTATGTTGGCAGCTTTGAGCCTTGGAGCATCAGCTATTTATATGGGAACACGTTTTATTGCTTCAAAGGAAAGCGAAGCGCCTGATGAATACAAAAATGCGATCCTCAATGCAATTTCTGAAGACATCGTGAACACCGATAAAGTAGATGGTTTCCCTGGAAATTTTATCAAAAGCCCCAGGCTTGAAAGGCTGGGTATCGAGCCTGGCATTGTTGAATTTGCAGCAAAGAAGCATCCCAAATTGAAACGCTGGATAGCCATGTCACGGGCAGCGAGCATCCTGTTTAAATCTAATGATAAGATGAAAACATCGTATAATACGATTTTTTCGGCAGGCCATGGTGTTGGTTTGATCGAAAAGATAGAATCTATTGAAGATATTATTACTAACACGGTTATTCAGTATCACCAGCTTAAAGAACAACTGCCATAATTAACTGACGTACTGGTACGAATTACGAAGTACAAATGAAGAAGTTAGAATTCGCAGGAATATTCGTCATTCGTCATTCGTAATTCGTCATTCGTCATTTGTCATTCGTCATTCGTCATTCGTCATTAAGCCATTAATCATTCGTAATTCGCCATGCTCTATGCGCCCTGCACCATGCGCTTTACAGGCATCCCAACCTTCCCCCATCCACTGGCAGGTTAATACCGTTGATATAACTTGCAGCCGGACTGGCTAAGAAAGCTGCGGCTGCAGCTATTTCCTCAGGTTTTGCCAGGCGCAAGGCAGGAATTGATGAGATCATGTCTTTTTTAATTTCATCAACAGCTTTTCCAAGTTTTTTTGCTTTGTTTTTAATAAGTGATTCTAAACGTACAGTATCTGTATAACCCGGCAATATATTATTGACGGTAATACCAAACGGGCCAAGTTCTGCTGATAATGTTTTAGCCCAGCTTGCAACTGCACCGCGTATGGTATTTGAAACTCCTAATCCGGGAATTGGCTGTTTTACCGAAGTTGAAATAATATTGATGATCCTGCCGTATCCAGCTTTTTTCATCAGGGGCACAACAGCCTGCACTAAAATCTGATTGCAGATAAGATGATTTGAAAAGCCTTGCATAAATTCTTCTGATTGAGCCTCTAAGATAGCGCCTGCCTTTGGCCCTCCCGTGTTGTTTACCAGGATATGTATGGTTGCTGTTGAAGTAGTGTCAGGTGTTTCCACCTGACACACATATCCATTTATTTTGGTTCTTAGCTCATCCGGTTTATTGAAATCCACACAGATAATTTCATGTTTCTGACCGGCATTGGTATCTAATTCTGAGCGCACTGATCCTAATTTTTTTTCATCTCTTGCCACTAATATTATTTCCGCTCCCAAAGAAGCTAATTCCAATGCTACAGCTTTCCCGATTCCTTGGGTGCTGCCGCATACGATGGCTTTTTTATTTTTAAGATTTATATCCATACTAATAAAAAATGCTAAAGTACTATTCGTATGTTAGGTTAATTCCTCAATCTTCCTGCCTATTTTCTTTTTCTTTCTTCCAATCAAGTACTTTCTTAGAAAAATTTGTACCGGTAATAATATACCAAAAAGAATAAGATTAAGCAGCGTCTTGATAATAGGGGCGCTTCCAACATATTTCTCATAAAAAGGTTCACACAAATTCTGTATAAACTCAAAAATGACAAACAAACAAATTATCACAATCGCAGTAATAATGGTTTCACTCTTCCCTACCCGGCTGGCAAGCAATGTACCGCCTATTAACAAAACAAAAAATAATACCTGACCGGCATAAAACCACCACCTCTCCCAATAAGGCAGCTCGATCTCAAAAGGAAATGCAGCCGGTTCTTTATTCCATACTCCCTCATCATTACACGCTTTCACCATAAAAGTATAATCACCGGACGGTATGTTAGAATAGGTTGCCTCTGTCTTACTCGTTACAGGCAACCAGTCCTTGTCCAATCCCTCTAACTTAAACTGGTAACGAACCTTCTCAGGTATCTTTAACGAAATACCAACATATTCAAAAGTAAGGTGATTTTTATCATAAGGCAAAACTAAATTCTCAGGCAAGTGATACCACTTTGTTACCCCTGTATATTCAATCCCTGCAAGCTGCTGGTTTTGTTCATTTGTCATTCGTAATTCGTCATTCGTAATTCGTAGGGCTTTCTTCCAATCCACATCCTCAAAAAACAGCTTTATCCCTTTAATATGCGTTTGCGGCTCTAACTTATTTACCCAATCAACTTTTGGATCATATTTCGTCAACTGTATAGTCGTCCCGAACCACAAATTGCCCTTACTGTCAAGGTAACTTGCGTTTTGGTTACACTCAATCCCTTTAAATCCTTCTAACTTAGTGTACGACCTTACTTCAAAAGTTTCTGTATTTATCCTGCTAATCCCTTTATTCGTTCCAGCCCATACGTATCCCTCTGCATCAAAAACCATCGAAACTACTCCATCATCCACCAAACCATTATTTGTAGTAATATAAGTCCATTCATATTGGGAGCTGTCTTTGGGCGTTGGCTCTCCCTCCCCATCGGGGAGGTCCGGGGTGGGGCTCCTCTTTAGCACACACACGCCACCACCGTACGTACCTACCCATATATTACCCCTGTTATCTTCAAGTAAGCAAATTACACTGTTGTGGCTCAGCCCCTCTTTTGTCGTGAAGTGAGTAAAGGCCTGTTCCGAACGAAGTGAGGAATCTCCTTTTTCATCAGCAGCGCTATTTTTAGGAGATCCTTCGCTGTCGCTCCCCGAGCGCATCGGGGCAGGCAAGACAAGTTTATTAACCCCGCCCCCATAAGTGCCGAACCAAAGATTTCCCGCCTTGTCCTCTAAGATGCTAGATACCATGTTGTGGCTCAGCCCCTCTTTTGTCGTGAAGTGAGTAAAGGTTTCGCCATCGTATTTATTAACCCCGCCCCTGTATGTGCCGAACCAAAGATTTCCCGACTTGTCCTCTAAGATGCTCAAAACTTGGTTGTTGCTCAGCCCCTCTTTTGTCGTAAAGTGAGTAAAGGTTTCGCCATCGTATTTATTAACCCCGCCCCCGTCTGTGCCGAACCAAAGATTTCCCGCCTTGTCCTCTAAGATGCCCCAAACGCTGTTGTGGCTCAGCCCCTCTTTTGTCGTGAAGTGAGTAAAGGCCTGTTCAGAACGAAGTGAGGAATCTCCTTTTTCACCAGCAGTGCTATTTTTAGGAGATCCTTCGCTGTCGCTCCCCGATGTATTCGGGGCAGGCAGGACAAGTTTATTAACCCCGCCCCCGTATGTGCCGAACCAAAGATTTCCCACCTTGTCCTCTAAGATGCTCATTACTCTGTTGTTGCTCAGCCCATCTTTTGTCGTAAAATGGGTAAAGGTTTCGCCATCGTATTTATTTGCGCCCTCGTCTGTGCCAAACCAAATATTTCCCGCCTTGTCCTCTAAGATGCTCATTACCTGGTTGTTGCTCAGCCCATCTTTTGTCGTGAAGTGAGTAAAGGTTTCGCCATCGTATTTATTTGCGCCCCCGTTTGTGCCGAACCAAAGATTTCCCGATTTGTCCTCTAAGATTGACCGGACCTTGTTATTTGACAGCCCCTCTTTTTCGGTGAAGTGAGTAAAGGTTTCGCCATCGTATTTGCTTACCCCGCCCCCGTATGTGCCGAACCAAAGATTTCCCGCCTTGTCCTCTAAGATGCTCCAAACACTGTTGTGGCTCAGCCCCTCTTTTGTCGTAAAATGGGTAAAGGCCTGTTCCGAACGAAGTGAGGAATCTCCTTTTTCACCAGCAGCGCTATTTTTAGGAGATCCTTCCCCGCCTTTGGCGGGGCTCAGGACAAGTTTATTAACCCCGCCCCCGTATGTGCCGAACCAAAGATTTCCCGCCTTGTCCTCTAAGATGCTCATTACTATGTTGTGGCTCAGCCCCTCTTTTGTCGTGAAGTGAGTAAAGGTTTCGCCATCGTATTTGCACACTCCGCCATAAGTACCGAACCACACGTTACCTTTGCTGTCCTCGCACATCGAAACCACCTGCGATTGCACCAGCCCCTCTTCAATATTATAGTTGCGGAAAGTATAGAGAATACCGGCATCAACTTTGGTGGGAGTACCGGCTTTTACTACTTTTGGCTTACCGGCTTTAACTACTTTTGGAGCGGATAGGGTATCGGGTTGGGCGAAAGAAGGATTTACTGCAAATTGAAAAGTGAAAAAGGCAAAATGCAAGACGAGTAATGAATATCCAATGATGAATGTAGCATGTAGAATTGTTTGTTTTATTTTAAATAAAACTCCTGTGCAAGTCATTTTTATACAAAAGCTAAAATCATATGTAAAGCAGCCAGCAAGATAAATCCAAAAACAATGAGCCATTTGATAAACTTAAATTCAGATAGGTAAACAGATAATTATCTTCTTCAAACGTTTTCATTTTTTAAAATCATTTACTACGCAAAGCTACAAATTTTATTCATTTAAACCAATTTTGTGTAAATTTTAATGTGATGCCTATTGGAAACACCTGAAACCACTTGTAATCAACTAAATATTTGTATTAACTTATTGCAGGATATTATTTTTTTTCTAAATTTAGGGCAAATTTCAAAATTTATAACTACAGGAATATTTTTTTAAAAGAATGAAAAAAATACCATATAATTGCAAAAATGGATTAATTACTAATTTTAACAATACAGTTGTGGATTTCAGATTAGATTCCTCGCTTCGCTCGGAACAAGTTTTGGTCTTTATTCTTTTAAAAAAGTATTCCTGTAGTTCTTTTTTAAACCTTTAACTCTTATTATCATGGCTATTCAGTTACCTTTTAACTTCAAAAAATGGATTGCCGATAACAGGCACTTGCTAAAACCTCCTGTAGGCAATCAATGTGTTTACAAAGAAGCAGAAAGTTTTATCGTAATGGTGGTAGGGGGGCCTAATGCGAGAAAAGACTATCATTATAATGAAAGCGAAGAATTTTTCCATCAGCTTGAAGGTGATATTGTTTTAAAGATCATTGATGAGGGCAAACCTGTTGATATACCGATCAGGGAAGGGGAAATTTTCTTATTACCACCTAAAGTTCCCCATTCTCCTCAAAGACCGGCAAATACGGTTGGTTTAGTTATGGAGAAGAAAAGAGATCCGAAAGATACGGATGGACTCATGTGGTTTTGTGGAAGCTGTAATGAGAAATTGTATGATGAATATTTTCAACTTACAGACATCGTTAAGCAATTACCACCCATTATGAACAAGTTCTACGCTTCAGAAGAACTTAGAACCTGCAAGAAGTGCGGCACGGTGATGGAAAAACCGTAATTCAGTCGGCAGTCGGCAGTCGGCAGTCGGCAGTCGGCAGTTGGACAGTCGGAAGTCGGAAGGCGGAAGTCGGAAGGCGGAAGGCGGAAGGCGGAAGGCGGAAGGCGGAAGTCGGAAGTCGGAAGGCGGAAGGCGGAAGGCGACTGTGGACTGCCGACTGATTGGTTACACTGCGTTTAATTTTTTGAAAATTGAAGATTTTGATGTAAATTTTAAAAATAAGAATATGCGAATAGCACAAATACTATCAGAAGTTAAAGATCAATTATCAGATCTCTACAGTAAACGTTTGAGCAAGATCATATTGTACGGATCCCAGGTGAGAGGAGATACAACTAAAGAATCTGATATTGATCTTTTGATCGTTTTAAAGGGCAGGGTAAATAAGTAACCAATAAATACTTGAAGATAGATATCCACACCCACATCCTCCCCAAATCCTGGCCTGACCTGAAAAAAAAATATGGTTATGGAGGATTTATACGTCTTGAACATCATCAGCCCGGTTGTGCCCGCATGATGCTGGATGATAAGTTATTCCGGGAGATCAAAGAGAACTGCTGGGATCCAAAAGTGAGGTTGAAGGAATGTGATAAGAAAGTTGATGTTCAGGTGCTTTCAACCACACCGGTAATGTTTAGTTACTGGGCAAAACCTCAGCACACACTTGATCTGTCAAGGATACTTAATGATCATATTGCAGAAATAGTTGCTGATTTTCCGGCCAGGTTTGTCGGGCTTGGAACATTGCCAATGCAAGCGCCTGATTTGGCGATTAAAGAATTGGAAAGGTGTATTGAAATAGGGTTAGCAGGCGCTCAGATTGGTACTCATATTAACGAATGGAACCTTGACGCTCCTGAACTGTTCCCTGTATTTGAAGCTGCCCAACAGTTAGGAGCCGCAATTTTTGTACACCCCTGGGATATAATGGGTAAAGAAAAAATGCCAAAATACTGGCTGCCCTGGCTGGTGGGCATGCCTGCCGAAACATCCCTGGCTATTTGCTCAATGATATTTGGTGGGGTATTGGAAAAGTTACCAAAATTAAGGGTTGCCTTTGCCCATGGAGGGGGAGCTTTCCCGATTACGATTGGCAGGATTGAACATGGATTCAACGTCAGACCCGATCTGTGTGCAGTTGATAATCCCGTGAATCCCAGGAAATACATCGGTAAGTTTTATATCGATTCCTTAGTTCATGATCCAAAAGCTTTGGATTATATTGTTGAAGTGATCGGAGCAAATAATATTGCCCTGGGGTCTGATTATCCTTTCCCTCTCGGTGAATCTGAACCCGGAAAATTAATTGAGTCTATGCCTTATGACGATAAAACAAAGGAGCGGCTATTATGTGGTACTGCGATGGAGTGGTTGGGGATGGGGAAAGGGGATTTTAGTAAGAAAGAGAATAAAGTTGGAGTTAAAGTCAGGGCTGAAATTAATAGTTAGATTTATTGATTAAAATTTATCACCCAAATGACCTACCAAAACACCCTCGATTTCGCTCGCCAACTGGATAAAAAAGATCCCTTAAAAAAATACCGTGATCAATTTTATATACCTCAGATCAACGGTAAACCCGTTATTTACTTTTCCGGGAATTCTCTTGGTTTACAACCAAAAAATGTAAGAGCAGCCATAGAGCAGGAGCTTCTTGATTGGGAAAAGCTTGCTACTAATGCTCATTTTCATGGGAAAAACCCCTGGTTTCATTATCATAAATTCCTGACCGATGCAACAGCTAGTATAGTGGGAGCAAATACAGACGAAGTTGTAGTCATGAACAGCCTTACAGTAAACCTGCACCTGATGCTTGTGTCATTTTACCGACCAACTCAAAACAGGTACTGTATTATTACCGAAAACAAACCTTTTCCGTCTGACCGGTATGCTTTGGAATCGCAGGTAAAATATCATGGATTTACTCCTGAAGAAGCCATTATTGAATTAATGCCTGAAGAAGGAGCACATACACTCCATACGGAAGATATTTTAAAGACAATCAGGAGCGTAGGAAAGGAGCTGGCATTAGTGATGATAGGCGGAGTAAATTATTATAGCGGCCAGGCATTTGATATGGAAGCAATCGCAAAAGCAGCACATGAAGTTGGCGCTGTTGCGGGTTTTGATCTTGCCCATGCAGCAGGAAACCTGAAAATGAACTTACACGATTGGAATGTTGATTTTGCAGTGTGGTGCACTTACAAGTACTTAAATTCCGGGCCGGGAGGAGCAGCAGGCGCTTTTGTTCATGAAAAGCATGGCAGTGATCCTGATATACCTCGCTTTGCAGGCTGGTGGGGTTATGATGAAGAAGACCGTTTTTTGATGAAAAAAGGGTTTAAACCTATGAAAGGCGCTGCCGGATGGCAACTTAGTAACGCGCCCATATTCCCAATGGCTGTGCAAAAAGCCTCACTGGATATTTTTGAGGCAGCAGGAATGGATGCTATTGTACAAAAATCTCAATTGCTTACAGGGTACCTGGAATATTTATTTAATGAGATCAAAAAAGAAAAAGATAGTTTTGAGATCATTACCCCATCTGATAAAAACCAAAGAGGCTGCCAGTTATCGTTGCTGTTTTATAAAAACGGGAAGGAAGTATATGATAAATTAACCCAGGCTGGCGTTATAGCTGACTGGCGTGAACCCAGTATAATTCGTGTAGCTCCTGTGCCTTTGTATAATACTTTTGAGGAGGTGTATAGGTTTGGGAAGATGTTGAAGATATCTATTTAAATATAGCTTTCAAATTTTATATTTTATTCATATTTCAAAAGATACTTCGGATTAACAACCTTAAATGATACCCTGCCATTTTTATCATATTTTTCTTCCAGGGGTCTGATCACAATGCCTTCACGCATGGTTTCGGGGTTAATTAATGAATTGCCAATAGAAATTTCCACCAGCTTATTAATATCAACAAACAATACAAAATCCTTATTAATTAAGGGAACGGTCTCTAATCCTAAATTATTGATAGTATCATAAAACTGCTGAAAGTCTGAATATTTGTGGTTGTCAATGTCGTAGAGATTAAAGACATAGACCGTTTGTCCTCTTAACTTTAGTGTATTCTTTTGTATTCCTTCACCTACCATTTCTCCCTGTACGGCATAGTTGCCGTTAAGTGAGCGCAGCTTGTTTTCAATATCCAGGTCTTTTGCTACTTTCCATAGCGTATTTTCATCGGTTTCCAGCAGCTCTAAATTCCGGCTGCATACGCCAAACGTTCCCTCATTGATATAATATGTTACACTGCTGCCATCTAATTTTTCTGTAATATAGCACTTTTCGCCTTTGAAGCTGTCGAGCGTGTCCTGTACAACCTGTACCCTGGGTTCATCTGTTTTTGGAATGAATGATGGGATCTTTCCTTTTGCTACTCCCTGCAGATGGGCAGGTATGGGCGGTTCATATTTTATTATGCCAAGAATTTCAGTGACGTCCATATCCTCTCTTATTTCAGTATCAGTAGGTAGTATTGATAACGGAAAGCATATACCCTGGGATATTTGTCCACGGAGCTTGACGGTTTTTATTCGCATTTTCCGTGGCTTGAGAAATTCAAATTCCGACCGCTCGGGTAATACACTGTCAATTTCGCAATATACACACAGATCGCCTGGTTTAAATTCACCCTTTTTTACTACCAACTGCCAGCCCAAAACGGTTGCTTTTTCAATAGCATCAGCGTCTTGTATTGGTTCAGTGGCAGAAATTTTTTGAATAGATGCTAATTTTCTCATATACTAATCGGGTTTTTAATGACAAGATTTGTCGTATTTTTTTAATTTGTAATAATTGTAAGGTAAAGGCACAAGAAAACCAGCTATTGAAGCAATAATAAAAGCTATCCAATACATGGGTGAAGTAAAAGCTGCTTTTCCTCCTGTAATTAAGAAATCTGTTGCATTCATTGCTATTTCCATGGCTATCATTGACAGGAATGACATGGATAACGCTGTTTTAAAAGCCAACAGCCATAGGAATTTTTCTCTTGTTCTTAAAATCATTGTTTCCAAAGCTATAGAAGTTATTAAGCCGGCTATAATTGCCAGTACCATTTGCCATATCATGGAAGTATCAGGATAAAAAGCCTGTAAAAAAAGCAACATCCCATAATCACCAATACTACATCCGATCAAACAATTCAACGTATTGAAAGACGCTCTATTCCAGGTATTTAAATTATTCCAAAAATGGATGTTACTTTCTTTTTTAAGTTGCGAGTCGATTTTTTCTACACAATCTTCGCAATGAATATCTGTAGTGAATGTTAGATTTTCCATTGTATTATTTTATTTTTCAATGTTCTGTTTATGCCATAATAGTTTATTACTCTTTTGAGAAATATCGAGTAGACCTTGTCATTTTCTATTTGCTGGTCAATTGGTCTTTTGTTCAGATAATTTCTAATCATGATGTGTCCTAAGTACCAATGATAAAGTGCTGAAACAGCAACAATGAGTAGAAATATTAGAAGGGATATTCCTATCAATGGAATGAGGTCAAGGTATTCAAATAGAAACATAAGTCCAAGTCCAGGTAAAGCAAAAATAAGTGTCAAGGTCAATCCGACAATGAGCAAAGTCGGGTATGAGATTATTGCTGTCAGAATTATTATCTTTCCTTTTATTCTCCAGTTTTTTGAGAGTAACATAGGTCCTCCGATAAGAAATGCAACTCCAAGTAATCCAAAGTACACAATGAAACCCATAAATATCAGAAAGGTTGGTGGCATGGTTTATTTACGATTAAGTTTCTTGTTTTTCAAATTACAGCTAACGATATGCTTTCTAGTTTTCAATTTAAAAACCATATTCCTTATATTCTTTTGTAAACTCTTCCGGTTTAAAAAAGGGGTTTACCACTACATTTATATATTCATATTGTTCATATAACCCCTGGTCATCATATATTTTCATTACTAAAGGGATCATTCTTTGTTTATCAATATAAATGATCATTTTGGGAGAATAATCATTTGGAATTTCAATAATTTGCCCGGAATTTACATCTTCATAATCATCCACCGCCTCATTTTTTTCCAGGATCATATATTCACTTAGTTTAGTTCTCTCAGAAATAGCAGGCAAAGTTTCTCCATGCCGGACTGTATAATCAAAAAACTTAAAATATGGGTTTGAAAACATTATTACATAACAAGCACGCCCATCACAAATTACCGTTCCTTGTTTTTTAACCATTGTATCAATTATTGTGTCATACTTGTCAAACAAATATTCTAAAATGGAGACAACATAGTCAAAGCCGGAACGATGAATAGTATGATGCTGGTTTGCTCTCATGAGACTGCCGTAAGGATCTAATCTTATATTAAACCATGGAAATCCATTAGGATTGACCAATGCTTTATTGTTATTAGTTCCACTAACATACAAAGCTTCCATTCCTTTATTAGGGAAATCTTGTTTTATATAAACTTTGAATGGTTGCCGAACTAATTTTACAAAAGATATTTGCCGGATCATCTCACCATCTATTCGCTCCTGTTTTTTTATTGTATAGGTCAATGTTTTTATTTGTTTGGTTTTTGTAAACATTGTTTTTGCTAATTCACGGGCAGATTGGCCATGGAGCCCTTGAAAGGTTACTAAAATAAAGGCTAAACTAATACTTAGTTGCATAAATAAGGGTTATTTCAATAGTAATTCAATAGTAATTTGATGGTCATACAATAGCTATACAATCGTATAACAATCATATGATAACGATTTGGATAAAGGCAGTGGGGTTTAGGTTACGAAACTGTCTCCCGTTACGAGATTTTCAATGGGAATTGAGAGTCTCTTTTCGAGACGGTCAGCCCCATTGCCTTTATGTTTTGTTGGGCATAGTGCTTTTCATTGTTTAATTATTTCTTTGATGCTAACCATACCTTCCTCTTTTTCCTTGTAAATGATGTGGTGCTTCACTACCGTGTCGTCATCTTTTAATTCAAGGTCCCAATGGTCAGGCATATAATCTCCTGTCTCTGCTTCAATGAAGCCTTTATACAAGATAGAACCATCCTTATTCCAGCAAGCCAGTTCAGTTCCTGTTGCTTTCCATATACAGGCTTTCATCATCTGTCCATTCTTCCACCAATAGCTTTCAGATAATAATCCCTCCTTACTCCTCACTTTTTTACTTCGTAAACTCCCGCTGGAGTACCATTCCCTGGTTGCATCCTTACCATGTTCCTTGCTTTTTATCCCATTGGGATGCCATTCAGTATAAGGTTTTCCTTTAACGTTACGCAGCTTCATTTGGCCGTTCTTGTACCATTGGAATTGTCCTGCGTCTGATCTTTCCCAGAGCTTTTTACCTGAGGGATACCATTCTGTTTCGATGCCATTGCCATGCTCTTTTATCTTTTGTCCGGTTTTATCAAAGGTGGTATATACATACGTGTTCTGTTGATAATCATTTACACTTTGAATTTCTCCGGTTTCGTAGTAGTGAATCTCTTTCAGTACCTTCTTTTTGCCTTTGACATAAGCAACCGATCTTGGACCTCCTGAAGAGAAATAAGTCCTTAGTGTGTCCAACACATTGGCCAGGGAATCCAGCCTGTGCTGTTCCGTTGCTTTGCGGGTGCTGTCTGCACGTTGCTTTTCGGCCAGCAAGTTTGCTTTTTGCATTTCGTATGCCAGCATCATGGAGTCTGCGTCAATTTGCAGGCGAGCAGGGGTGGGAGTAGCGGCAAGATGAATTACCAGGTCATTTAAGCAAGTCCACCTCATTTTGCGCGAACTGATCTGCTCTATGGTGCAATCAAACAAAGGAATATTCTCAAGGATAAAAAGCAGTTTACCTTCCACCTGCCATGCACCCACTATTATGCGGGCAGTATCGCTGGCCGGCTGCATAAGCACCACTCCATTTTTCTTAAACAGGTATTTGCCTCCCTTATATATGCTGTTCCAATCAATAGGCCCGCCCATTTCCTCCGGATCAATTTCAGGCTCCGACAATGCTGCATATTCAATCTCCCAAAGGGTATCGCACAGCATATCCTCTGGGCTCATTAGCGCCTCTTTTAGTAATACTTCTGCTTCTTTCGGGGGTAGATAACGCCCATCATATTTTACCAACTTCCCTGCACTCAGCTTTTCATAGGTAGTATAATCAGGCAATTCAGTTCCCTCTTTGTCCCAGTAGCGCCAGCCATCCATTTTCACACTGGTGCGATATATTCTTATTAACGGGTTTTTAGGAGGTGGGTATATTCTCGTTTGTATTTTGTCCCGGCCAATCCGTACTTTTAGTGCTATCCTGTAGTCGCCTGATGCCCCTTTTTTTCCGTTCTCATAGTAGTCTGTTCTTTTCCCTTTTTTCAGGAATGGCCTTCCTTTTTTGTATTTGTAATTAGCCAGCGACATCATAGAGCCGTCATTATATCTCGTCAGATGGTTGAAGCTTTCTCCATTCACAACCGTGTCTTGCTGTGCTGCGGTTAGTAAGGGAAACAGTAATAATATGGCTGTCAGTTCTCTCATTTTGCATTATGCACAACGTTTAGTATATGAAGCGTAGCATCCCGAAGGATGCTATGATTTCATATACATTGTTACCATGCGTTTCTTTTTAATTTTTAACTCCTTATGTCGTTATGAAATTCATTACTCTTAATGAAGTCTTAGCAATATCAATCATAATTGGAAGCATTTCTTCAGTTGTTGTCCACGGAGTGGCTTTAGTATAAATTGAAACAGCTTGCAGCATTATTTTTTGACCGTCTATAGAAATAAAAATATTTTCACATCTATTTTGATTAATGGGCAAACTATAATTTGCGGCAGTTAATCTATCAATTCTGTTTAAAGATCCAACATCGTGTCTCAATTCTACCTCTCTTCCATCAGGTCTTTTTACTGTTATAGATTCAGTGAGAAAATTCGAACCTTGTAAAAAAAGGATATAAGGAAAGTGTTTCTCATTCATCATAATGTTCCTTATTTCATTGATATTTTTGTGAGAACGTTCAATAGCATTTCCTGCAACCATTATGTCCTGATCTTTATTTTTCCCCACCAATATACCTTCCTGTATATTGTCTATATCCTTGCCTTGATGCTTCGCTTCGGAGACCAAGATAATTCTCCAATTCTCATCTTTATCTTTAACTTCTATTATTCCACCATCAGGCTTTATAGCTGCTTTTTCTACAAATATTGTTACGCCTAACCGAGAATCAGTTTCATTAAGTTTTTCGTTTATTTCTTTTTTTGCAATAAACTCCCTATAACGGAATTCTAAGTCAGTAAATTCTTTTTTTAAAGATTCAAATGCACTTTTTGAAATATCTTTTACGGACAAATCATGGTCTTGTGCTGATTTTCCAAAAATCCCTTTAGGTCCTTCAATTTTCTCTTGTTGCTTACTTAATCTATCTGTTTGTTTCTTTTTCAATGTGATTCTTTAACTTCTAATGATTCTTGTTTTGTCAATCTTTTGATTGCTTGATCAACAGTTAAATTCTTTTCTATTGAATATGGCTTGATAAACATATTTTCATTAATTTGAGAAAGATGTAAATCTAAATATTCATATAGCTTAGAATCAGTATCTACAAGAATAGAGTTTCTCGCTTCTTCAATTGCAACACGACCTGTTGTTCCTGAACCAGCAAAGAAATCTAAGACAGTTGATCCTGGATATGACAAACTACGAATGAATCTACGAATAATCTCAACCGGCTTTTGAGTAGGGTGCCCAACTCGCTCCTTAGAATTTCCGTTTAATCTATTGATTTCCCATACGTTTGTTGGGTTTTTCCCTTTTTCGATAGTTTCTGGATTCAATCTTTTATCTTTTCTATAAAGCTCTTTTGTCTTTTCATCATATGGGATTCTTACAGAATCTAATTCAAAATAGTACTTCTTAGTTTTGGATAACCAAATGGCTTCTTCATGTCTATTTGCAAAAAAACGATGAGCACTCATACCGTTTTTATAATACCAAATTACCAAATTGATAAAGCGTAATTTGGTAGAATGTCTTGTGTAATGTAATATTTCAAGTAAATCACCTTTCTTTAGGTCTTGAAATTGGAATCCACCAAAAATTACACAATTTCCTGAATCAGATAATATCCTATAAATCTGATCCAACCAATCTTTTGCCCATTCCAGATAGTTTTCGTAAGTATCCCAATAATCTAAATCCAGATTATATGGAGGATCGATTAATATAAGTTGAATCGAAGAGTCAGGAATTTGCCTTAGCACTTCAACTGCATCCTTAATGAAAATAGTATGCATAGTGCTTTCCACTTCTTGACGTGTTACATCTATTGTAGAACTGTGTCGCACCCCATTTTTCCTTTGTCGGTTGATCGCGATATGACCTTTATTAAAGTGAGATTTATTTGGCATCTTTTGAATTTTGGCTAAGGTCTAACATTTTTTTGATTTATTATTTAATAATGCATGGTAACGTGTTTGGCTAAACTGCGTTTCAATGCAGTTTAGGTATTGTTGGGCTTAGTTCTTAATTAGTTGTAAAATTCAATGTTCTTGCACAGGCAGGGTTAGGGCACAAAACGGACGTGTAACCTGTCAACTTCCTTTTATCAATTTCTATTTTTGTTGTGCAAAATGGACAATTCCCAGAAACCAAATTAGGATTTCCTCCAAAAATCAAGGTGCCTCCAGCGCCAAAACCAACACTATTGCCTTGTACAGAAATATCACCTTGCGTTGTAATTCCATCCATTCCAACACTTCCTTCTGAACTAGAGAATTTTGTCTTGTCAATGAAGTTCTTACTTCCGTCTTTGGCGTGCAGATGAGTCTTCTTAGCTTTTATCTCAGTATTCTCGACAACATTTGTGCTATTGTTCTTTGCTATTATAGCTGCGAAATCAGCTTCAACAAACGAATTCAGTACTTCTTGATAGCTCCAATCCTCAGTTTCCATTATCCATTCAGTTCCATCGTCTGTGTTCAAGTCTTCGATAATTTCAGCAACTAATTTTTCTACTTGCTCATTTAAAGCTTTATTGTAGTTAATGGTTCCTCCAATCTCTTGTAGTTTTTCAATTTCATCGTCTATTGAAGCAATTTTATCGTTTGTAGAATTAATCTCAGTCCAGATATCATCTAGTCTTATTTTGAGGGCTTCATTGGACGAGATTCGGTCAATTATCTGATTGACTTGCTGAAATCCAGGTATTGGTATAAAGCTTAACCAAAAGGACGTATAACTCACATCATCTTGCAAGTGTTCATTTTTAAGGTGAATTTTAACTGTCTGAAGTAATTCCTTTGCTTTTTCTGCTATGTTCATATGGAGTGTTTTGGTTGTCTAATTAAGCCCAACGGTTTGAATATGGTGCGTTTGGCATTTCAAAGCTCACATCTTTCAGTTTATTACTATGTTTATTCATTGCTATCATTTTCCATTTTAGCACTATCTGCCAAATGCACTATATTTTTTGTTATGTGGGGTTATTCTGTTATTCTATGTTTTAAATCCATTTGCTCGTGCAATATTCTTATTATTTCAATTTCATTCTTATTTAACTTTCTGTAAAAAATAATATGTCGCCCAGTTCTATAACCAAATAATTTGTCTGCAATTCCGTCATAATTTTTACCAATATTTGGCTTTTCTGCAATTCCCTTACAGTTATCGAGTAACATTTGATAGTATTTGTCAGCTTGTTGTTCAGACCAGTTATCAAAGGTATAATTCCAAATTTTGGATAAATCTTCTACGGCTTTATTAGTCAAAAAGTAATTAGCCATTCTGATCTTTTTTTGCTTTTAATTCTTTCAGATGTGTTTTTGGATTGAAGTCAAGAGCTAATCCGCTTTCAACACCTTCTTGAATTGCATTTTTTAAAGCAATAATCTTATTTTCTTCTTCTTCCAAAAGCCGCAGTCCTGCTCGTATTACTTCACTTGCATTTTTATATCTTCCAGTAATCAAGCTACTCTGAACAAACTTATCAAAGTAATTCCCTAATGATATTGACGTATTTCTATTCATTTTAAATATTTTTTTTTATTTTTCAAAGATACCAAATATTGGTACAATAGTCAAATCTTTTCCTTTTTTTTATCACTAACATTGATCATTACGGCAACCGTATGGCAACTGAATTGCAAGGAGTTACAACTGAGTTACAACTGAATTACAACTGAATTACTATTGAATTATACGTCATAATTCAAATTAGGCGAAAGCCATTTCTCTGTTTCTTTCAGGTCCATTTCCTTTCGTTTGGCATAGTCTTCAATCTGGTCTTTACCGATCTTTCCCAGGCCAAAGTATTTGGATTGAGGATGGGCAAAATAGATGCCGCATACCGAAGCAGCAGGGTACATTGCAAGGTTCTCGGTTAAGGTAATACCTGTGTTTTTTTCTACTTCTAAAAGATCAAATAATGTTCTTTTTTCAGTATGATCGGGACAGGCGGGATAGCCTGGCGCCGGACGAATACCGGCATATTTTTCATGGATCAGTTCTTCACTGGTAAAATTTTCATCTT
This sequence comes from Cytophagales bacterium, assembly GCA_019456305.1. Taxonomy (NCBI): domain Bacteria; kingdom Pseudomonadati; phylum Bacteroidota; class Cytophagia; order Cytophagales; species Cytophagales bacterium. The sequence continues at coordinate 40,314 of VRUD01000030.1, forward strand.
TAGCATAACCCCAGAACTCTTTACGTACACGCTGGTGCAGCAATTCAGTAAATGCTTCAGCTAACCTGTCTGCCAGCGCTTTTATCATAATGCTGCTGTAATCATCAAGGTCTGCTTCAAATTTCTTAATCATCTTTTCTATTTCAATGCCAGTTGTAACGGCAAAGAAGCCGATGTAATCCCCGCCACTATTCCTTGCTATAAAATCTGCTAAAGCAAGGTTAGGCACTCCGGGAGCTTTTTGTCCTTGCTGCCTTAATGTATGAATTACGGCTTTAACCTTTTCTCTGCTTTCATCTTCATAGACAGTGATGTCATCATCACTCGTAGCATTGGCCGGATAAATACCTATTGAGGCATTTGCGGTAAGAAGGCGTTTATCAATCACTTCCTGCAATAATTTTAGAGCATCATTAAGTAGTTTTTGTGCTTCTTTACCCATTTTAGGGTCATCAAGCAATTTCGGAAATTTACCCTTTAGCTCCCAGGCCTGGAAAAAGGGCGTCCAGTCAATGAAATTGCTTATTTCTTTGAGTGAATAATTTACAAAAAATTTATTTCCAATAAATGATGGTTTGGTAATTTTTGTGGTTTTCCAGTCAATATTAAATTTATTAGCCCGCGCCTTTGTAATGCTCAGAAGTTGCTTATCCTTTTGGCGGGATAAATGATCGATCCGGAGTTTTTCATATTCTGTTTTTATATCGTTGCAAAATACTGCTTTGTTCTTTTCATTCACAAGTTTACTGGCAACTCCGACACTGATGGAAGCGTTTAAAACGTGAATAACAGAACCATTGTAGTTAGGTTCAATTTTTACAGCAGTATGTATGCGTGAAGTAGTAGCTCCACCAATTAGTAACGGAAGATCGAAGTTCAACCGCTTCATTTCTTTGGCAACGTGCACCATTTCATCTAATGAAGGCGTAATTAAGCCGCTCAAACCAATGATATCTACATCATTCTCTTTTGCTGCTTGCAGAATTTTATCACTGGCAACCATCACCCCCAGGTCAATGATCTCATAATTATTACACCCTAATACAACTCCTACGATGTTTTTCCCTATATCATGTACGTCACCTTTTACTGTTGCCATTAATATTTTACCTGCGGCTTTGGGCTTGCCGCCATCTTGCTTTTCCTCTTCAATAAATGGTGTCAGGTGAGCTACTCCCTTTTTCATCACCCTTGCACTTTTCACAACCTGGGGAAGGAACATTTTACCCGAACCAAAAAGATCGCCCACCACATTCATACCGTCCATCAAAGGCCCTTCTATAACGTGCAGGGGCCTGTCATATTTTTTTCTCGCCTCCTCAACATCTTCTACAATATAATCTGTAATACCTTCTACCAGGGCATGTTTGAGACGTTCCTCAACATTTTCTTTTCTCCAGCGCTCGTCCTTTACCTTTACAATACCATTGGATACTACATTTGCTGCGTATTCAACCAATTTCTCTGTAGCATTTTCACGTTTATTGAACAGCACATCTTCAACCTTACCAAGCAAATCTTTTGGAATGTTTTCATATACCTCTATCATTCCTGCATTCACTATTCCCATATCCATACCAGCCTGTATCCCATGATAGAGAAATGCAGAATGCATTGCTTCCCGTACCGGGTTATTTCCCCGAAAGGAAAAAGATACATTGCTTACGCCCCCACTAACCATTGCGTATGGTAAATTCTTTTTTATCCACCTGGCTGCTTCAAAATAATCTACTGCATTTTTATTGTGTTCGGGAAGACCGGTTGCAACCGGAAAGACATTAGGATCAAAAATGATGTCTTCAGGTGGAAAATTTAATTCTCCGGTAAGTATTTTATACGCCCGTTCACATATTTCTATCCTGCGTTGGATTGTATCTGCCTGGCCTTCTTCATCAAAAGCCATCACCACAACTGCTGCACCGTATTGCCTGATCTTTCTGGCATATTCTATAAACTTTTCTTTCCCTTCTTTGAGACTTATAGAGTTAACTATTGATTTTCCCTGCACACATTTAAGCCCGGCTTCAATCACCGACCATTTTGAAGAATCTACCATAATAGGGATCCTGGCAATATCAGGTTCTGAGGCAATAAGATTCAGAAATGTGGTCATTTCTGCTTCAGAATCAAGTAAACCTTCGTCCATATTTACATCAAGGATCTGGGCTCCGCCTTCAACCTGGTCTTTCGCTATTGCTATTGCTTTTTCATATTCCTTGGCTTTGATCAGCTTTGAAAATTTTTTTGAGCCGGTTATATTGGTTCTTTCACCAATGTTTATAAAGTTGCTTTCTGAAAAGATCGTTAACGGCTCTAAGCCGCTGTAATTTGGTTTTTTCTCTTTTTCCGGAACTTTCCTTGGGGAATATTTTTCTGCTAATACCGCTATTTGTTTAATATGTTCAGGAGTAGTACCGCAACAGCCCCCAACAATATTTACAAAGCCACTTTTTAAGTAATCTTCAATAACAGATGCCATGCGTTCCGGAGTTTCATCGTACTCACCAAATTCATTAGGAAGCCCTGCATTGGGATGGACACTTACAAAAAATGGCGCTGTATCGGATAATGTTTCAAGGTAGGGCCGTAATTGTTCCGCTCCAAGAGCACAATTTAAACCAATACTCAACATAGCTGTATGTGATACTGAATACAGGAATGCTTTAACGGTTTGACCGGACAAAGTACGCCCGCTTGCGTCTGTGATGGTCCCTGAAACCATGACTGGAATACGAATTGAGGATTTCGGATTTTGGATTTCGGATTTCGAGTTTCGAATTTCGAGTTTCGAGTTTTGAATTTCAAGCTCATTAAATTGCGATTCAATAGCAAACAGCGCCGCTTTACAGTTCAGTGTATCAAAAACGGTTTCTACGAATAAGAAATCTACGCCACCGTCAATTAAACCCCGTACCTGTTCTGAATAAGTTCCAACCAGATCATCAAAGGTGGTAGCCCGGTATTCCGGCCGGTTTACGTCAGGAGAAAGAGAGGCGGTTTTATTGGTCGGGCCGATGGAACCGGCAACGAATCTGGGTTTGTCAGGATTCTTATTAGTGAATTCATCAGCCACTTTTCGTGCTATTTTCGCAGATGCCACATTGAGCTCATACACAATGTCTTCCATCTGGTAATCAGCCATTGAAATTGAAGTAGAATTGAATGTATTGGTTTCAATAATATCAGCGCCCACTTGCAAAAAAGCAGCATGAATATCTTCAATTATTTTGGGTTGGGTAATGGAAAGCAGGTCATTATTGCCCTTCAGATCACTGGAAAAATCTGCAAAGCGCTTCCCCCTGAAGTCTTCCTCTTCTAATTTGTGTGCTTGTATCATTGTGCCCATTGCACCGTCTAATACAAGTATTCTTTCTTTTAATATGTTAGTGATTTTGTTTGTCATAACTTATTCGTAAATACGAAACTCGAAATCCGAAACTCGAAATTCGAAAATCGAAAATCGAAATACGAAATCCGAAATCCGAATGGAATTATCCAACGGGATAAATTCGTTATTCCCTGATGATTTGCTTATCAGAAAGAGAAGTATCGGTGATGGGGTAATCCCGGTTGAATAAAGGGGGAAACCTTATCTTTTCCCGAACATAAATTTTATCGCTACAGCCACAAAATTTATATGCAAGATGGGATTTAGCACCCTGACTTTAGGTATTTTTCAGGGTTGCTAAGACTTCAAAGGGCCCATTCCCTCCATCTTTCTCGATAAGTTACAATTTAGCTATAAAAAATCAAATAAGCGCTTTAAATTGCAGTTTGCTTTTCTAATTTTACAATTTGTCGATTTGATCACGAGTACCCGGGATTAAATGATAATATTTTAAGATTATCAAATCGTCAAATTATAATACTCCATTCTTAATGATCCTTGAACGAAGTTTTTTACGTGCAATAGGAGAAATATTATACCATGTACATAACATTCTAAACCTGATCAGCCTATATAAATGGTAAAATGTAATGACCTTACTTAAATTCCTTGCTTTCATGTTAAAATAATTTGGTGCAAAAATAATAATAAAATATTTCTTTAGAACAATTTTTTTAGATTTTTTTAATCTAATTGAAGATCAGATGCTAATTTTGCAAATTACACAGAATGTATACTGCTAATATACTAATTAATAAAATGCTAATATACGAATGAATACTAATGATACTAATAAAGAAATCTATATTAAGAAGCAGAGTAAAAATATTCGTATCATTATATAAATTAGTATATTAGCATTATACCCTATTCGTATATGAAATTAGCAGCCATAGACATAGGCACAAATGCCGTAAGACTTCAGATATCATCTGTTCTCAATGAACAAGAGCAGCGTACAAATACGGCATCAGAAGAGGCAAACGTTAAATTTAAAAAACTGGAATATATCCGCTTTCCATTACGGCTTGGGTCAAATGTTTTTAAAAATCAGAAGATAACTCCTAAAAAGATAAAAAAGCTCTCCAAACTTCTGCGTGCATTTAAAATATTATTAAAGTTGTACAAAGTGGATGAAACCATGATCTGTGCAACGGCTGCTATCCGGGAAGCCGAAAATGGTAAACAGATCGTTAAACACATCAAGGATAAGTTAGGATTGGAGATCCGGATAATTACCGGAAAAGATGAGGCAGATATGATTAGCAAAGTTATTTTAAATAAGCTGGACGACAAAAATTATCTCCATATTGATGTAGGAGGCGGCAGTACCGAACTGAATTTGTACGTAAACAAAGAAAAAGTGTCTTCAACATCTTTTAAAATAGGAACTGTAAGGATATTAAAAGGCAAGATCAAACCTGAAAGGTGGGAGAAAATGGAAAAATGGATAATTGACAATGTTAAAAGTGATTATCTGCCAATTACTGCGATAGGTACGGGAGGAAGCATTTCCAAAATTTCTGATCTGTTAAGAGAAAATTTCAGCGATCAGGAAGTAGAGAATAAAACAATTTCGTTTAAATCAATAAAAAAGGTTCAGCAATATTTAATGCGGTTCACAGAGGAGGAACGGATCAATAAGCTAATGCTCAACCCCGACAGGGCTGACGTGATCATACCTGCTTCAAAGATCTATCTTTCTGTAATGAAATGGGCCAAGGCTGAGAAGATAATGGTGCCGGAAGTTGGATTGAAGGATGGGATGATACAGGTGCTTTATGAGGGCGCACAGCGCATAGCCCCGCCAACTGGCGGGGCATAGCGCATGAAACATGGCGTACAACAATCGGCAGTCCACAATCGGCAATCGGCAGTCCACAATCGGCAGTCGGCAATTGTTTTTTGCCGACTGGGGACTGTAGATTGCCGACTTTTCTCTATCCAATATCTTCTTTCCCCCTTGCACTGTTAGCTTTTTAGAAATTTTTTTATAAGTCCGGCTCCCTTTAAACTAATCCCTTTGATCTTTGTTAGCTCGTCAGCAGGAGCATTTATGATGGATTCAATGCTTTTAAAATGGTTTGCCAGACGTTTGGAAAGATTCCTGCCGATACCGGGTAAGCCCTCCAGGAAATAATTTTTTTGTTTTTGTAGAGACGTTGCATGTTGGAACGAAGTGGAAATCCCGACTTGTCGGGGCAACGTCTCTACAAAAACAGGAAAACTTTTTTTTGGAGTTGTAGTGACCTGGCATGTTGATCCCGGGTTACTCCCGATATATCCGGACTCTATCAGGGCCCGTACTTTATATAATTTATTATTCCCCGGATACTTCTTCGCAATAGAACATAATAATTCTGCAGTATCTTTTATGTTTTTTGTCACTGTTGTCCGATTAAATTTATAAACTAATAAAATTACTTCTAAAAATTATAAATTTACTCATCAGCATAGGATT